>CALEWN010000288.1 GCA_937925385.1 uncultured Senegalimassilia sp. | reverse complement strand
TGTTCGTCATATCCTCGATCTTCTCGCTGATCGAGGTGACGCGCTGCTCTTCCTTAGCCTGCGTAGCCGCCACCTCGCTCTTCAGGTCGGCATGGCAGTTGTTGCAGTCGTTTGCAAGCATATCCTCGTTCTCAAGCGGACTGATCCAATCATGAGAAGTGTATGCGGTGCCGTCCTCGGCGACCTGCGTGCCCATATGGCAGTCGGAGCAGGTGTAGCCGATCCGCGCCATGGTGGTGGATTCCCCGCCGTAGATGGTTTCGAACTCCGGATGCTGCACCTTGATCATCGGCGCCATGGTGTCGGCATGGTTCCAGTCGGAGAAGTTCATGTCGTCGTAATAGGCAAGGATGGCATCGGGCGTCATCTGGTCGGTACCGGTGTAGGGGTTCGTCGTCGCCTTCGTGGTCGGATCGAAATAATACTCGTTGTGGCACTGGCCGCACGTTTGGCTGGCCAGCGGCGCCTTCTTCTCGTTGTTCACATCATCGCCGAGCGCCCTCACGAAGAATTTGTTACCCACGACCAATTGGGTGGGGTCGTTCTCATGGCAGTTATAGCAGCTGATGGGCTCGTCGAACTGATCGATCATGTCCTTGAATTTACCTTGATAGGCCGTATCGCCCTCCGCATTCACCAACGCGGTGTATTGCGGGGTCTTGCACGAGATGCAGTTGGCAAGCTGCTCCTTTTTCTGCGTACGCGGCGTTTCCTTCACCGTATCGAGCGAGTGCGTATGACCGTGCGCCTCATCATAGCCAAGCGCAAAGGCATATCCCTTGTACATGGTGTTCAACGCAGGGTACAGCTGCAGGTAATCGTGCTTACCCTCGGTGCCGTTAGCGTCGTTTTGCTTATAGGTTTGGTACTGATATGGGTAGTCGCCGGCCCATTGATCGGCATGCACCACGCCATATTCATCGGCATCGGGCGTCTGCTCAACTTGCTGCGCGACCGGCTTGTCGGTTGCCTTCTGATCGGCACGTCCAGCCTTGTCGGCGTTCGGCGCACAAGCCGAAAGGCCCACTACCAGGCCGAATGCGCACAAAGCGGTAGTCCAAACAATCGCCTTGCTCCCTTTTGCCTTCATCATCTCCATCTTCCTCCCTTCTTGCAGGCGCTTCTCTCCGCATCCAACGGTACACGCATCGCGCATGCCCATGCGCTTGATGCGCGCGCAGTAGCGAACCCTCCCCCAAACAGACGGGGAAAACCCTATGGTTTCTTCAGTGCCGCTTACAACCTGCTATTGTTATTAGATTGTCTCTGCGCGGAACACGCAGAAGCGTTTAAGATGCTTTTGGTCATGGAAGGGGACATCATGGGGGCATCGAACTTCGACCAGGCAACGATTTCGGGGAAGAACGCCGCGTTCCAGCAAGCGGTCGACGCGCTGCGCGAGCGCTTCCGCTTCGACTTCGCATCCATGGGCATCACCGCGTTTCTAGGGGCTCCGCTAAAATGGATCTACAGCGCAGGCGAGACCAGCAATCGCCATCGTCGCATCGCGCTGGCACCTGGACATGGCATCGGCGGCATCGTGCTGAAAACCGGCAAACCCATGCTGTTCACCGACATCGATTCGGAAATGGACCCTCGCGAATACTCGTCCTATCCCATCGTGTTCGCCGAGGACCTGCACAGCTTTTGCGCTTTGCCGCTGAAACGAAACGATCACGTGGTCGCTGTGCTACTGTGCGCATTCCGCGATGTCGATCCACAACATGCCGAAACGTTCCGCGCGCTTATAGCCGATGAGCTGTGTGGGACGTTTTGCGGTCTCGAGGTGGTATCCGAAGGGTTCATGGGGCTTGGGGAAGCCGGCGACCGAAACGAAACCACGCGTATCGACATGTCGGGCGATACCTCTTTCGCCGGGGTACGCGACACCGACGAAACGGGCGCGCCGAAGCTTTTGCGGGGCGACCTGGCTCGCGCCATAGGCGCGCAAGAGGAAGAGCGACGACGCATTTCACGCGAGCTACACGATGGCGTGGCGCAGGAGCTTCTAACCGTCACGTTCACGCTGCAGCGGCTTTCCGACCACGTCGACGCAGAAGGCGCTGACATCCTGGAAGAGGCACGCGGCGGCATCAACGGCGTGCTCGATGAGCTGCACAACATTTCCGTGATGCTGCGCCCCAGCTCGCTTGATCATTTGGGGTTCGTGCCCGCTCTGCGCAGCCAAGCTTTGCTGTTAGAGAAAACCTATGGCTCCGCTATCCGCTTCGAAGGCCAGCTCTCCCTGCCCCGCTTCGATCGCGCATTGGAAACGCAAGCCTATCGCATTTGCCAGGAAGCCATGACGAACGCCTGCAAGTACTCCGGATCGGATGCCGTGACCGTAAGCGTTGAGGCTGCCGGCAACTGGCTTCATATCAGCATAGTCGATGAAGGCTGCGGCTTTGACGTGGCGCATCCTGCCATCAAGGGCAGCGGCTGCGGGTTGCTCGGCATGCAAGAGCGCGCCAACCAAGTAGACGCCACGCTTTCCATCGAATCAAACGAACACGGCACGCGCGTTACCTTGGTCACGCCCATGCGTTCGACGGAGGAAGGTGACGCGCGATGATCAGCGTAGTGCTCGCCGATGACCATGTAGTGGTACGAACCGGCATAAAAATGCTGCTTGACGCCGACCCCGATATCGAGGTTGTGGCCGAAGCCGCCGAGGGAACGGAGGCGTATTCCCTGGTGGCCCGCTACAAACCCGACGTGCTGCTGTTGGATATATCCATGCCGCCCGGGCAAAGCGGGCTTATCGCGTGTGAAAAGACGGCAAAGGATTTCCCAGATACCAAAGTGGTTATCCTCACCATGTTCGCAGAACCGGAATACCTGCTGTACACGCTGCGAGGCGGGGCGGCAGGTTACGTGCTGAAGAACTCCACGCCTGAGCAACTGCGCCAGGCCGTGCACGACGTTGCCAACGGCGGCAGCTATATCCACCCGACCATGGTCGAGCTGTTGGCGAAACACACGACGGGCGGCTCAAACGACCCGTCCATCCAACAACTGTCCAGCCGCGAACTGGAGATCTTGCAGTTGATAGCCCGCGGGCACACCAACAAGGAGATTAGCAAGATGATGTTCCTGTCCGTGAAAACCGTCGAGGCGCACCGTAGCAAGATATATAAGAAGCTTCATCTGAAAACACGCGCCGATGCCGTCGATTACGCGCTACGTCATAAGCTGCTCGACCTGTGACGAACCGCACTATGCGGTTTTGCCCCGATAAGCCGGAGGAAAGCGCATCCTCGCACCTTTTCCCGAGAAGTGCCGCGATATCGCCATGGCGGGCGACGTGGTGATGATCAACCTGCAGCAACGCGAGAAACCGAGCACCTGAGCGCCCTCGCGCAGCTACGCCCCATCGAACGATAGCGCAGCGCCGATCAGGCGCGCTTGCCCGCGGAGAGCTCTTCGACCGGAGCGTCCGCGTTGCTTTGCAGCCCATCGATGCCGATCAGGTCGAACAGCTCCTCACGCGAATGGATATCGAACTTCTGATACACATGGCGCACATGCGCTTTCGCGGTACCGTTAGCAATGAACAGCTCGTGCTCGATCTGCCCAACGGTTTTGCGTTGCGCCAGAAGCATGAGCGCCTCGGTCTCACGCGACGTCAACCCGAACCGCTTCGCTAAAAGCTCGCAGCGATCCACGATCTCCTGCTTGCGCACGGCCTGGCCATCAGCCCCTGAACCATCGAAAAACGACGCTCCCCATTTATTGGACAGCTCCTTTTGAGATAGCAGCACGAACGTCCCCATGATCACGGCGACGATAGCTATGCCGATGGCGATGGTGGTGCCGCGCACACCGCCGACATCGATCATCGACCCGTATTCGTATACGCACCGGCCAAGAAACATGAACACCAGGCGAAGGCTGCGCTCCAAACCGAACAGCCATATCGCCGACACGCCGTAGCGATAGCACAGGTTCGAGCACAACACCATGATCAGGATGGTAAACGCGGTGTAGCCACCTGCCACGCAATACCCGCCGAACACGTCGTCGGCAAAACCGAACACGGAAATGGAGAACAGCGCAACCACCGTCAACGGCAACGCGATGCGGCAAAGCACGTTGAAATCGAATTTGTCGCGTTGCACCAGCACGCCGATGACCACGAGCACTGCCACGATGAACGTTCCCGGCGATGAATGCGGCCCGAACGCGCCACGGTACGCACTCGATTCGATGATGCCGTACGAAAACGCGAAGAAGCCCATGAGCAACATGATCTTCCACGGCACGGAGACGCTCACCCACGTTTTCTGTGGCCGTTCGCCTTCGGGCAGCAACCCGAAAGCGCGTCGAGCGCACAACAGAGCCGCTACGGGAAGCAACGCCGTCATCGCAAACAACCACGGCATCTTAAAGCCCATGTACACATACACGATCAGCGCACCGAACACCAGGGATGACGCGTAATACAGCGTTACGCGGATAGGATTCAAACATCCATACAATTCGCTGAAGATTAAGATGATCAAGCCCAGGCCAAGACCACCGAGGACCGAACTCGCAAAGCAAAGCTCCAGCGCGATCGACGGCATGAAACTCGACGCGAACAGGAGCACGGTTGACAGTAGCATGAAACTGCCGCAAAGGATATATACCCGGGCTCTGTTGAACAGCGGGCCGATTCTACGCGCAAGCGCCACACATGCCAGCATTTCGACGATGGCGGTGAGATCGAAGATGTCGCGCATGGAAACGGAAAAAGCCTGGAAGCCGACGAACGACCCCACAAAGGTGATCTCTATCCAGGCGCGGTACACGCCCAACCCTAGAAACGCCAACGGGATGGGCACCAGCACATCCCGCAAAGGACGGTGCGCCTTCTTCTCCTGCGCCTGATCGCCGCTTGATGGCTTCGCCGGCGCCACATTCTGCGCCGCTACATTCGAACTGTGCAAAACGCTCCCCCATCACCTTGTGCAATTGGGGTTATGCATCCATGTAACCCCCTCTCCCTTCCCTCATTGTATACGATTGTTTAAGTGCAACGCTAATGCACTCAGAAACGGTTGCGCGAGTATTGCCTGTTCAAGAGCGGGTTATTTCAAGGGGTTATGGAAATAATCCCCCTGATTTCCCAAGAGGCTGATGAATCGACGTGTTTGTGAAGATATTGTGCAGGGCACAGCAACGAGTTTTGGAGGGCGAAGGGATCGTTGCTCTGCCCCGTCGAGCATGCAAGCGAAATGCGGGGCTCGCATACCGAAAGGAGTTACTCATGTCCAAGGAAATGTCGCGTCGCGATCTGCTCAAGATGAGCGGGCTGGCGGCAGCAGGCGTCGCGGGAGCATCGCTTCTGGGCGGCTGCGCACCGAAAGCGGCATCGAGCGCATCCGATTCAGGCAAGGCGGCAAACGGCGGCTCGACCGCCGCAACCACCGCGGCAGGCCACGAGCGCGCAGGGCTTCCGAGCTTCCTGAGCGCACCCGAGCCGATCAAGGACGTGAAAACCACGAAGGATTACGACGTCGTGATCGTAGGCGCTGGTGCTGCAGGCATCCCCGCCGCCATCACCGCCAAGGAAGCGGGCGCGAGCGTCGCCGTCATCCAGAAGGAAAGCACCGCCATCTCGCAAGGCAACACCGCAACGGGCATCCTGCTCGACAAGTCCGACCCCGCCGGCGTCGAGGCCGTGGTGTCGAAGCTGATTTCCGAGCATGATTACCGCGCTAAGCGCGAACAGGTGGAGCTGTGGGCGAAGAACTCCGGCGAGGCCATCACATGGCTGTTCAACCTGGCACAGCAATGCGGCGCGCAGGTCTCCGACACCACGAAGAAGTGGACGTCAAGCATTGCTAAGGTCAACGACTACGAGATGAACTACTTGTCCATCGACTTTGGTCCGAAGCCCTACAACACCGGCGAAGGCATGAAGGCGTTGGCCGAGTATGCGGAAAAGCAGGGTGTCGACTTCTTCTACTCCACCGAGGCGAAACAGCTGGTGGGCGACGCATCGGGCATCACGGGCGTTATCGCCAAGGGCGCCGAGGGCAACATTCAATTCAACGCGAAAAAGGGCGTTATCCTGGCTGCCGGCGATTACCAAAACGATGACGAGATGGTGAACTACTATCTTCCGGACCTGAAGCACCTCGGCCGCAAGCAGACGAACAAGACCGGCGACGGACACAAGATGGCAATTTGGGCCGGCGGCGCGATGGAGGACCTCGGTCACACCAAGATGCTCCATGACTTCGACGGCGGTCCGGGTTCCATGTGCGATATGCCGTTTTTGGCGGTGAAGATGGACGGCACGCGCTTCTGCGATGAAACCTGCGGTATGTCGCTTATGAACAACTTCCTGCGCAGCGACGCCGATCAGGGCAACTATTGCCAGATCTTCGACAACAACTACACCGAGACCGCTGCAAGCTGGCCGGGCAAGCTGTTCGATCAGGAGGCCATCAAGGCATACATGCCCGAAGAGCCTGGCGAGAAGAAGGGCGTTTACGAGGGGCAGATCGCAACGTTTAAGGCAGATACACTTGATGAGCTTGCCAAGAAGCTGGGCATCACCGACGCCGCCGCGTTCAAGAAGGCCGTCGAGCGCTACAACGAGCTGGTTGCGAAGGGCAGCGACGAGGACTTCGGCAAGCAGGCTAAGTGGCTCACGCCCATCGACACCCCGCCGTTCTACGGTATCCATCGCCATGTGCGCGTATCGGCCATCGTGTCCGGCGTGAACGTCGACAAGCACATGCAGGTGCTCAAGGACGGTACCGAGGAGCCGATTCCCGGTCTGTTCGCCATCGGCAACGTTGCCGGTAACTTCTTCGCCGGCGTTGACTACACCATGTGGATGCCGGGCTTGTCCCTTGGCCGTGCCCACACGCAGGGCTATGTGATCGGCAAGTACGTGGCCGAACTGTAAAACCCATGACCTTCGGATAGGCGTTTCGGAGTTTTCGTCGTCCTCGAAACGCCCCCGAACGGATCATCCCCCTAAGCTGAGCGCCCTCCACTCCCTCCGGGCGCTCAGCGTCTTATTTGAACCGAGACAAAAGGAGCACACCATGGAAACGCCGACGAACAGCGTGGACGCGTGCAGCAAGAAGAGCAAAAAACCGCTGATAGCGGGTATCGTCGTTGCGGTTGTGGTGCTGGCGGGCATTGGTTTTTGGACATGGCACAACACGCCTGGTTTTTGCGGTGTGTGCCACACGCCCATGAGCACGTACGTTGCAACGTACGAAGCGCAACCTAACGCGCAAGCGACGGACAAATGGGGCAACGACGTAACGAATTCGAACGCCCGGGTGGTGGTGGCGCGTGAAGAGGCGGGCGTAGCG
>CALEWN010000287.1 GCA_937925385.1 uncultured Senegalimassilia sp. | reverse complement strand
TAGGTGCTGCCGTCCTCCATGATCAGGTCGGGGGCGTTCACGCGCATGCTGCGCAGCTTGTACATCTTGAAGTCCACGCCGTCCTTGCCCACACGCGGCGCGTTGTAGAACACCGGGCCGCCGTCTTCCAACTTGATCAGTGGTGCCAGCACCGCGATGATGAGGAGCACGAACGGCAGCGCGATTAGCCCGATGACGATATCCCAGATGCGTTTCCCGAAACGTACGTACATCAGCGCGCACCTTCCGCCTTCGCTTGCGAGATGGCCTGGTGCAGGCAACGGCACACCTCGTCGATGTCATCATCTGTGAGCTTGGTGTGCAGCGGCAGCGTGATCTCGTTTGCAAACTGGGCAAGCGCATTGGGGAAGTCGGCGATATCGAAGCCGAGGCTGCGATAGGCCGTGAGCAGCGGCAGGGGCTTGTAATGCACGTTGGTGGCAACGCCGTCCTCGGCCATCAGCTCGATAACGCGGTCGCGCAGCTGCCGTCCGCAACCGTTCAGGCGCACGAGCATCAGGTGCCCGCTCGAAGACTCCTGGCTCGCATCGGCGCGAGCAGCGGCATCGTCGGCGCCGCAAGCATCCGATCCATCGGCTGCGCGATAGTGCTGCAGGATGGACAGGTCAAGGTCGGCCAGGTTCTTCGTATACCGCGCCACCATTTGACGGCGGCGTGCGAGCATGCCCGGGTAACGGCGCAGCTGCGCCAGGCCCAAACCCGCCTGCAGGTCGGTCATGTTGCACTTCCAGCCGGGGAAGGCCACGTCGTATTCCCAAGCGCCGGCCTTGGTCTTGGCAAGCGCGTCTTTCGACTGGCCGTGCAGCGACATGAGCATGAAGTCGTGATACAGCTCATCGGAATCGAACAAGCCCTCGCGCCAGGTGACGGCGCCGCCTTCGGCCGTGGTGAAGTTCTTCACCGCATGGAAGCTGAACGTGGTAAGGTCGGCAACTTGGCCTGCGTGCATGCCATGGCGCACGCTGCCGAGGGCATGCGCCGCGTCGGTGACCACGGCGATGCGGCCGATGGCCTGCTGGCGGGCGTTCGCGGGCGTGAAAGCGCCGCCGAAGGCGTCGATGGCGCTGAACAGCGCATCGTAGTCGCACATCACGCCGCCCAAATCGACAGGGATGATGGCCTTCGTGCGCGGCGTGATGAGCTTCTCCAGCTGGGCGTAATCCATTTCGTAGCTGCCGGGCGCCACATCGCACAGCACGGGCGTCGCACCCACATGGCAGATGGGCGAGCAACTGGCGGTGTAGGTATAGGCGCTCGTGATGACCTCGTCGCCCGGACCGATGCCCAGCGCGCGCAAGGCGCACTCGAGCGCCGCCGTGGCCGAACCCAGGCATGCCACGCGCGGCGTGCCCAAAAAGGCGGCCAGCTCGCGCTCGAGCTGCTTGGTCTTCGGGCCCGTGGTGATCCATCCGCTCCTTAACGCATCGGCCACCTCGGCGATCTCGGCCTCGGTGATATCGGGCGGGGAAAACGGGATGCGGATCTGTTCGGACATGGTATCTCCTTAGCTATCCGGCTCAAGCGTCAGGCGAATGAACGCATGCTGACGCAAGGCGGCGTACCCTTCGATGATGACGCAAACCGCAGCGTTTACATCAGATTGCGCAGCAAATTCACGATGGCCAGGTAGGAGGTTCGCTGATCGAACTCCCGCTCGGCCACAGCGCGCCCGCGAGCCCCCATGATCTTGCGAAGCGAAGGGTTGCGCGCCAGCTCCTCGAGCACATCGGCGAGCGCCTCGGGGTTCTCGGCCTCCACGTTCAGCCCGAAGCCGTCAGTGGTCACCTTGTTGCGGAATTCCGGCGACGAGCCGGTGTTGATCATGGGCTTGCCGGAGGCAAGGTAGTCGCCAATCTTCGTGACGATGCTCTGCACCGCGCTTTTCACCAGGGAGTTCACGGTGATGTCGCTTGCGCGAAGCCATGCTGCCATGCTGTCATGGTCTTGATAGCCCAAAAACTCCACGGGGGCGTTCTCCTGCCGGGCAAGCTCTTCGAGACGCTGCCGGTCGGGGCCGTCGCCTAAGATCTTCACCTTCACAGCAGGGAAGGGACGGTGACGTTTCGCGGTTCCCGCAGCGGTGGTGCGCGCGGTGTGGGCTGCACGGCGCTTTTCCAGCAACGCCGCCGCCTTTATAAGGGTGGCCAGATCGTAGCTGGCGCCGAGCGTGCCGGCATAGACGACCCACAGCTCGTCCTCGGGCTTTTGAACGTCCGCCATGTGCTCGCGCGCGCCCTCGTCGAACGCCGCAAGGTCGTTGCCCACGTACACCGTGGCACGGGGGTAGGGCGCCGTACGGTCCTTCGCGGGCCGCGCCGCATATTCCTCGGAGGTGCCCACGGCACCGGAGAGCAGCTGATATACGCGCTTCGCGTCGCGCGCGAACGGGTAGAACGCCACATCGCTCACCACGGGGATGTCCACCACCATGCGCATGGCCTCGGGCCACAGGTCGTTGATATCGGCCACGTAGGGGACGTCGTGCTCGGTTGCGTATTCCGCGCACACGCGCGCCACGTCGTTAGGCGGGATCTCGGAGTAGATCAGGGAATAGCGGCCCGCGGTGCGCTCGAAGTGTTCGCGCAGGTTCTTGGCCGCCACGTGATGGCTGCGGATGCGCTGCAGGTCGAGGTTTCGCGTGTAGCCTGGTTCGTCGATGAACACCACGTTGTAGGGAAGGCCCTGATAGCAGGTCTTCGAGGTGTCGCGCGGGGCCTTTTCCCAGTGCTGGAACGACGAGGTGATCAGATCGACGTCGAAGCCCTGCTCGACGAGCATCTCGGACAGGAAGCGGAAGCGCGTGTAGCCGCGCGTCTCGTCACCGAGCTTGACGCCCATGGTGACCACGGCGATGCGGCGGCGCGGGCGCGCCTGGGCGCGCTGTGTGTAGGTTTGCGTATTCATGGCTGCAAGTATACCAAGCTTGGCGCCGCGAGCGCCCGGCGAACAGCGAACCCCCACGAGCCCCGTAGGATTCACGTCCGGCAACCGGGCGGCAAGCGAGTCCCCGCGAGCTTGCGCGGATGCGCCTTCCCGGTTGCGGCGGGCTTCGGGTCGTCGGCCTTCCCCTCCCCGCGCGCGGCGATGGTATCCTCCCGTCAGGGCGGTCCTTGTGCGCGGCTTGAGCTTCGCCTATTATTAGAAGTTGCGCGTTCGCGCGCGAAAAAGGGCTCTTGGCGCCCATTGCGTTGTATCCAACCAAGTGATCGGGAAACGTATGATCCAATTGCAGCACGTGTGCAAGACGTATGGCGAAGGCGATAACGCCCATCATGCGCTGCGCAACGTGAACCTTACCATCAACGATGGCGACGTGTTCGGCATCATCGGCGCCTCGGGCGCCGGCAAGTCGACGCTCGTCCGCTGCCTGAACCTGCTCGAGCGCCCCACCGACGGCGCCATCCTCTACGACGGCCGCGATATCACGGGCCTGTCCGGCCGCGCGCTGCTCGAGCTGCGCAGCCAGGTGGGCATGATTTTCCAGAACTTCAGCCTGTTCCAGCAGCGCACCGTCTTGCGCAACGTCACCTTCCCGCTCGAATTGCGCGGCGAGAAGGGCGAGGCGGCACGCAAGCGCGCCATGGATCTGCTCGAGCTGGTGGGCCTGGCCGACCTCGCCCAGCGCTATCCCAGCCAGCTCTCCGGCGGTCAGCAGCAGCGCGTGGCCATCGCCCGTGCCCTGGCCAACAACCCCAAGGTCATGCTCTGCGACGAGGCCACCAGCGCCCTTGATACGCGCACCACCGCCTCCATCCTGCAGCTTCTGCAGGACATCAACCGCGAGCTTGGCGTCACGCTCGTGGTCATCACCCACTCGCTGCCCGTGGCCTGCAAGATCTGCAACCGCGTGGCCGTCATCGACCATGGCCGCATCGTGGAGGAGGGCGCCACCGCCGCCGTGTTCGGCAACCCGCAAAGCCCCGTCACGCGCGAACTTTTGGCCAACGACGATATGCTCGCGGCCATCGAGCGCGATGCGGAGAAGGTCCAGGAGGGCTAAATGGATTACGTAAGCAACTTCATCTCGCAATACGGGGCCCTGTTCGCCCAGGGAACGGTGGACACGCTCGTCATGACGCTTGCCTCCACGCTGTTCGCCTACGTCATCGGCGTGCCGCTCGGCGTGCTTTTGGTCATTACGGCCAAAGACGGCCTGTGGCCGCAGCGCGCCCTCCTCCACGATGCGGCCATGGTCGATGACGGCCACGCGGTTGCAGATCTTGCAGGCCAC
>CALEWN010000286.1 GCA_937925385.1 uncultured Senegalimassilia sp. | reverse complement strand
GCGCACGGGGCGGTACCCCAGCGTGAAGACGCCATCGGAGCTGAGCGACACCAGCGTATGCGCCAGGAACCTCTCGTCGTCGCGGACCGGATAGTCCTCGCGCGAATGCGAGCCGCGGCTCTCGGTTCGGGCGCGAGCGCCCATGCACACCGTCTTGGCGATGGACAGGACGTTGCCCAGCTCCACATAGTTCATGAACGCCTGGTTGTACACCTGGGAGTCATCGTCGATGCGCGCGTCGGCGTAGGCCGCCATGCACTCGTCAACCACGGCCTCGGCGGCCGCCATGCCCTCCTCGGTGCGGAAGATGCCCACGCCGTTCCACATGGCCTCGGCCATGCGGTCGCGGATGGCGAACACGGACTCGCCGGTGCGCTTGGCGCGCACGGCGCGGAAGCGCTCGTCCCACTGCCGCTCCAGCTCCTCGAGGCGGTCGGTGCCCGCGAAATCGCGACGGCGCGCCGTCTCGGCGGCGCCGATGCCGGCCTGCTTGCCGAAGAACACCACCTCGGACACGGAATTGCCGCCCAGGCGGTTCGCGCCGTGCACGCTGATGCAGCTGCACTCGCCCGCCGCATGCAGGCCGTCGACGGCCGTGGCGCACGTGCGGAAGTCGACCACGTCGATGCCGCCCATCATGTAGTGGTTCGAGGGGCGGATGGGCACGGGATCGGTGATCATGTCAACGCCCTCGAACGCCATGGCCAGCTCGCGAACCTGCGGCAGGCGCTCCATGATGCGCTCGGCGCCCAGATGGCGCAGGTCCATGAGCACGTAGCTTCCCATGCCCTGCCCGAAACCGCGGCCTTCCTTGATCTCGGTCTCGATGGAGCGCGCCACCAGATCGCGCGGGCCCAGCTCCATCTTCTCGGGGGCATAGCGCGCCATGAAGCGCTCGCCCTCGTTGTTGATGAGGTAGCCGCCCTCGCCGCGGCACGCCTCGGAGAGCAGCACGCCCGTGGACGCCAGGCCCGTGGGATGGAACTGCACGAACTCCGGGTCCTTGATGGGCACGCCTGCGCGCAGGCACGCCGCGACGCCGTCGCCGGTCATGTTCGTGGCGTTGGTGGTTCGGCTCCAGTACACGCGGCCGAACCCGCCGGCGGCGATCACCACGGCCTTGGCCTGGAAGGTCTCGATTTCGCCGCGACGCAGGTCGATGGCCACGACGCCTTGCAGCTGCCCGTCGACCTGGGCGATGTCGAGCAGGTTGTGCTCGTCTAGGAACTCCACGCCGTTTTTCACGCAGTTCTCGTACAGCGCGTGCAGCACCACGTGGCCGGTCTTGTCCGCCGAGTAGCAGCAGCGCGGGTGGCTTGCGCCGCCGAACGGGCGCTGCGCGATGCGGCCCTGCTCATCGCGCGAATACGGCACGCCCATGCCCTCGAGCTCGAGCACCAGCTCGGGCATGCCGGACACGAAGAACTCCACCGCATCCTGGTCGGCCAAAAAGTCGCTGCCCTTGACCGTGTCGTAGAAGTGTCTCTCGATGGTGTCCGTCTCGTCGCGATAGCCCAGCGCCGCGTTCATGCCGCCCTGTGCCGCGCCGGTGTGACTGCGGGTGGGGAACACCTTCGTGAGCACCGCCACGGACAGGTCCCCGCCGCGCGATGCGTTGAGCGCGGCGGCCATGCCGGCGCCGCCGGCGCCCACGATGACAACGTCGTACGTCTTCACCTTAGCGCCCCCTACTCCATGCGGTACTTGGCCACGCCCTGCTCGTACAGGTTGTTGCCCTCGGCATCGATCACCACGATGCACGGGTAGTTCTCCACGCGAAGACGGCGCACGGCCTCCGGGCCCAGGTCGTCGAACGCGATGACCTCGCACTCCTTGACGCTGTCGGCGATGAGCGCCGCCGCGCCGCCGATGGCCGCGAAGTAGACCACCTTGTTCTTCACCATGGCCTCGACCACCTCGGCAGAGCGCGGGCCCTTGCCGATCATGCCCTTCAAGCCCTGCTCCATCATGGCCGGGCTGTACTTGTCCATGCGCCCGGAGGTGGTGGGGCCGCACGAGCCGATGACGCGGCCGGGCTTCGCCGGAGTGGGGCCGGCGTAGTAGATGACCTGGCGATCCCAATCGACGGGCAGCTGCTCGCCGGCATCGATCATCTCGACCATGATCTTGTGCGCGGCGTCGCGGCCGGTGTAGATGATGCCGGAGATGTTGACCATATCGCCGCACTTGAGTTCGGACAGCACCTCGTCGGTCAGCGGCGTGCAGATGTTCTTTGCTTGTGCCATAACTTGCTTCTCCTTGATCGTATGCGAAAACCTACAGAACGACTTCCTTGTGACGGGCGGCGTGGCAGTTAAGCGTCACGGCAACCGGCATGGTGGCGATATGCGTGGGATACGTCTCGATCTGCACGGCCAGCGCGGTGTTGCGACCGCCGAAGCCCTGCGGGCCGACGCCGGACTTGTTGATCTCCTTGAGCAGCTCGCGCTCGATGGCTGCGTACTCGGGGTTGGGGTTGGGCGCGCCGGCCTCGCGGCGCAACGCCACCTTCGACAGCTGCATGGCCTTATCGGCGTTGCCGCCGATGCCCACGCCGACCACCGTCGGCGGGCGGGGGTTGCCGCCGGCGTTGACGACGGCGTCCACGATGAAGCGCTTCACGCCCTCCAGGCCGTCGGCGGGCTTGAGCATCTTGAGCTGGCTCATGTTCTCCGAGCCGGCGCCCTTCGGCATCACGGTGATGCGCAGCTCATCGCCGGCGGCGAGCGAGGTGTAGATGATGGCGGGCGTGTTGTCGCCGGCGTTCTTGCGGTTGAGCACGGGGTCGATCACCGTGGACTTGCGCAGATAGCCGTCGATGTAGCCCGCGGCGACGCCGGCGTTGATGGCGTCATCGAGCAGGCCGCCGGCGATGTGCACCTCCTGGCCGATCTCGACGAACACGATGACCATGCCGGTGTCCTGGCACATGGGCACGTTGTTCTCGCGGGCGATCTTGATGTTGCGGCAGATCTTCTCCATCGCGTAGGTGCCGAACTCGCTCTCCTCGGTCTCGGTGGCCTGGTAGATGAGCTTCTCAACATCGCGAGGCAGGTCGCAAGCGGCCTCGATGCACAGGCGTCGCACCTCTGCGGTGATGTCGGCAACGTTGATTTCCTTCATGGCATGTCCTTTCGATTCGGGGCCGCCGCACACGGCGGCCCGCATTCCCGTTTCGTTCCAGGCGTTATGCGATCGCGGCGCGGCCTACCACAGGCCGAGCACCTTCCACCACACGCCGCCGACGCCGAGCCAGATGACGATGTTGATCACCGACACGACCGCGCCCATAACCCACCATTTGCCTTGGGTCACATAGCCCGCGCCGAACAGGATCGGAGCCGGACCTGCGCCGTAATGGGTGAGCGAGCCCATCAGGTTTCCGAAGAAGCCGAGCACAAGCGCCGTGAGCATCGCGGGCGCGCCGGCGGCGATGGCCACCGTCAGAAACGCCGCGTACATGGCGGTGACGTGGGCGGTGGCGGAGGCGAACAGGTAGTGGCTGAAGAAGTAGGCCAGCGCCAGGATGAGCAGCGCAACCACCCAGTTCATGCCGCCGACGCTGCCGGCCATCAGGTTGCCGAACCACGGGATAAGACCGAGCGTGTTCAGCTGCCCCGCCATCATGACCAAGGCGGAGAACCACACGAGCGTGTCCCATGCACCCTTCTCGTTCTTCACGTCGTCCCAAGTGAGCACGTTGGTAAGCAGGAGGACGGACAAGCCGATGAAGCCGGTGGTGGTTGCGGAGAGGTTGATGGCGCTTCCGGCGATCCACAGGATCAGGATGAGCGCGAAGACGAAGATCATCTTCTTCTCGGCGCTGGTCACCGGGCCCATCTCGGAGAGCTTCGCACGGGCGACCACAGCGGCGTCGGGAGTTTCCTTGACCTCTGGCGGGTTAAGCTTGTAGAGCACCAGCGGCACCACGATGAGCGCGACCAGGCCGGGCACGAGCGCGGCGATGCACCAGCCAACCCAGGTGATCTCGATGCCCGCCGTGTCGGCGGCAAGCTGCACCGCCAAGGGGTTCGCAGCCATGGCGGTGACGAACATGGCGGAGGTGATCATGTCGCCCTGAAACGCCGCAAGGTGCAGAAACGAACCGATACGACCCGCCGTGCCATCTTCGGCGCGGCTGCCGAACGTATGGGAAAGGGACTGCACGATAGGCCACACGATGCCGCCCGCGCGAGCCGTGTTCGACGGCATAGCCGGGGAAAGCACCAGGTCGGTGGCGATGAGCGAATATGCCAGGCCCAGCGTCTTCTTGCCGAACTTCTCCACGAAGATATAGGCCACGCGATTGCCCAGGCCCGTTTTGATGAAGCCGCGGCTGATGAAGAACGCGATGACGATGAGCCAGATCGTGGTATTGGAAAAGCCCGACAGGCCATCCTTCAAGCCGACCGTGCCCGTGAGCACGCTGACGGTGATGGCCATGATGGCGATGGAGCCCATCGGCAGCGGCTTGATGATAAGGCCCACGATGGTGGCGGCGAAGATGGCGAACATATGCCACGCCTTCGCGTCGAGCCCGGCGGGCACCGGGCAGAACCACAGCGCAACGCCCACGGCCAACGTGATGATCAGCATCGGCCAGTTGACGCCCGTCTTCCCTCCCGTCCTCTGCTTGGCGCGCGCCGCCTTCGTGCGTGCGCCGAACTGTGTAACTGCTTCCACGTGCATTCCTTTCCTTTCGATTCCGCCGCCCGTCGATCCGGCGATCGACCGACGGGCGGCGGCCGTGAAGGCTAGCGCGACGGTAAGGAGAGTCCCGCGATGCCGGCGCATCATGCGCCGCGCAGGCGAGCCCGCCGCGCCCGGCCACGCCCCTCGGCGGCCGTTCGCTGGGGTGCATGGTGCCTGTAGCCTTGGCTAACTTCCCACACCCGCCGTGGGTGTAGTTCCGTATTTCCCCAGGTCGATTGCAAAATACACCCATCGGTCCACCCCTGACGGGTTTAAATCGACGCACCAGGACGCCCATGGTCCGAGCCGCCGTCGACCACCCAAAGGCGACGATATGCCCGACCCGCCATCCCCGGATTGCGTGGAGTTCGCCCACCGGCGCGGGCGCATGGCGCACAATATGGGCACGGATATCAAGGAAAGGAACAACGTGGAAGACGAGAACATGCCCGCGGCGCAACCCGGCGCGCTCACGGCGCAGACGGTCGCCGACGCCGTGTATGGCGCCGTGCGCCGCTGCGCCACGCATCTGCGCCCTGACGTGCTTGCCGCTATGCAGGCGGCCCGCGCCGACGAGACGCAGCCACGCGCGCAATCCGTGCTGGACTGCCTGTTGGAAAACGCCCGCATCGGGCAGAAGGACGGCGTGCCCATCTGCCAGGACACCGGCACCTGCTGGGTGCGCCTGGAGGTCGGCGAGGACCTGCTCATCCCCGGCAACGTCCTTTCGGGCGTCAACGACGCCGTGGCGCGCGCCTACGCCGACGGCCGCCTGCGCATGAGCGTCGTGGCCGACGCGCTGCTCGACCGAACCAACACCGGCGACAACACGCCCGCCTTCGCCGAGATCGCCCTGCGCCCCGGCCGGGGCGCCACGCTGCACGTGCTGCTCAAGGGCGGCGGCTCGGACAACGCAAGCCGCGTGGTCATGCTCGCGCCCGGCGCCGGCTGGGAGGGCGTGAAGAAGGTCGTGCTCGACTGCGTGCGCGAGAAGGCCGCCAACGCCTGCCCGCCGCTTATCGTGGGCGTGGGCGTGGGCGCCACGTTCGACAAGGTGGCGGGCCTGGCCAAGCACGCGCTGCTGCGCGAGGTGGGAACGCCCGCCGCAAGCCCGCAGGCCGCCGAGCGAGAAGCCGAGCTGCTTGCCGCCATTAACGCCACGGGCATCGGGCCGGCCGCCCTCGGCGGCGGCGCGACCGCCCTGGCCGTGCATCTGGAAACGGCGCCGTGCCACATCGCCGCCCTGCCCGTGGCCGTGAACATGGGATGCTCGGCCATGCGCAGCGCGTCCATCGAGCTGATCGATTGGGGTGAGGGGAAATGAGCGAACCCGTACGCTTGAGCCTGCCGCTGGATAAATCCCAGCTGGCGAATCTGAAAGCCGGCCAGGAGGTGCGCCTGACCGGACCCTGCTACACCATGCGCGATGCCGGCCACGCCCGCGCGCTCGAGGCGCTCGAGCAAACCGGCGAGCTGCCGTTCGACTTGGCGGGCCAGACGCTGTTCTACGCCGGCCCCACCCCCGCCGCTGCCGGCCGCCCGCTCGGCAGCGTGGGCCCCACCACGGCCAGCCGCATGGACTTCGCCACGCCCCAGCTTATGCGGGCCGGCATCGCGGCGTGCATCGGCAAGGGCAAGCGCAACCAGGCCGTCATCGACGCGTGCATGGAAAACGGCTCCGTGTACTTCGCGGCGGTCGGCGGCATTGCGGCGCTGCTTGCGAAGCACGTCACCGCAAGCGAGACCGTGGCCTGGGACGATCTGGGCACCGAGGCGCTGCGCCGCATCATGCTCGACGACTTCCCCGTCTTCGTGGCCGTCGATGCGCAAGGCCGCGACCTCTATCGCGCCATCGAGAACGGCGAGGATATCTAGGAATGGTTCCGCTTGCCCGATGCCGATTCAGCGCATCGGGCAAGCGCTTCGCCACGCCAATTGCGCGATGCGCTCCCAAAAGCGCATTATCGACCGCCGCGCCGATTGTTTCGCCGATGCCGGTCGGTCTCGCCCTCGGCATCGGCGTTGCCGCCCCATCGGAGCAACGCAACAACACCAGGCAAGCTAACATCCCCGGCATCGTCGCGTTTTCAGCGCAGCACGGGGTAAGGGCGCCGGCTACCCCGCCGCCCATTCCGACGTCGCAGCCCGCATCAATACAGATAGGCCCTGGAACGAACCATCGCTCCGGGGCCTATCTCGTCAAACATCAAGATCAGCAGGGCATCCACCGTATGCTGCCGCTATTCTGCCGGCTCCTCGGTTTTCGCCGCGGCGGTCTTCTTCGCAGCCGTTTTCTTCGCCGCGGGCTTCTTGGCGGCGGCCTTCTTCGCCGGCGCCTTCTTCGCGGCGGATTTGGCCTCCTTGGCGGCGGCCTTCTTCTCAGCCTCGATCTCCTTGCCCGGGCAGCTGAAGTTCGGGCACAGCTTCCACGGACCGCGCGCGGTCGTGACGATCACCATGGGCGCGCCGCAATGCTCGCAAACCTCGTCGGTGGCCGTGATGGCGCCGTATTGCGGAAGCGGGTAGCCCACACCGCACTCGTCGTAGTTCTCGCAACGAATGAAGCGCTTCAGGGTACGCGGGTTCTTCTGCGCGATGAGCTTGGCCTTCTTACCGGCCTCAGCGCACTTCGGGCACTCGCCCACCACCACGTCGGGTTCCTTGTTCGTCTCGCAGTTCGGGTCGATGCACAGCGTGCGCGGCTTGGAGCGGAACGCCGTCACCTTCACCTGGGGCATGCCGCACGTCGGGCACGGGTCGGGCAGCGACTCCACCTTGCCCTTCGGCAGCGGGTAGGTGACGTCGCAATCCGGCCAGCCGGCGCAGCCGATGAACATGCCGCGCGTCTTCTGCGAAACGCGGATCTGCAGGTCCTTGCCGCATTTGGGGCATTTGCCCACGTAAGCGTCGGCCGCCACGGCGTCTGCCAGGGCATCTTTGACCTCCTCGGAATGCGGCAGCAGGTTGGCAAGCTGCTCGGAGAGCAAGTTGCGGCTGTTGGTGACCACCGCGTCTTTGGTGTTGCGGCCCTCGGCGATGTTGTCCATCTCCTCTTCCAGCTCGGCCGTCATCTGCGGATGCGTGATGTGCGGGGCGAACTTGTCAAGGGCGTCGCAAACCGCCATGCCCAGCTGGCTGGGCTCGATGGGGTCGTTCTGGATGTACTTCACCGTGTACAGGCGCTCGATGATGCTGTGGCGCGTGGACTTCGTGCCCAAGCCCAGCTTCTCCATCTCCTGGATGAGCTTGCCTTGGCTGTAGCGCGCCGGCGGCTCGGTCTGCTTCTTGGTGCATTCGGCGCCGTTGAAGGAGACCTTTTGCCCCTCGCTCATGGCGGGCAGCTGCTCGTCCTTCTTCATGCCGTACGGGTAAATGGCGCGATAGCCCGGCGTCACCAGCACGTCGCCCTTGGCCACGAAGTGCTCGCCGCCCACTTCGAGCGTGACCTTCGTGCCCTCCACCACGGCCGCATCCGACAGCGTCGCCAGGAATCGGCGCGCGATCAGGTTGTACAGCTTGTAATCGGCCGGCGCCAGATCGTCGGGCGTGGCCTTTGCCGTGGGATAGATGGGCGGGTGGTCGGTGGTCTCCTTCTTGCCGCGCGTGGCGTGCAGCTCGCCGGCGGAGAGCAGCTGTTGGCAATACGGGGCGTACGCCGGGTTGCCCGAAATGGTCTTCACCACTTCGGCCAGGTCGAGTGAGCTGGGATACACCGTGTTGTCGACACGCGGGTATGAGATGTAGCCGTCCATGTACAGGCTCTCGGCAATGCGCATGGTACGCGCAGGCGAAAGCCCTTCTGCCGATGCCGCGGCCATGAGGCTGGTGGTATTGAACGGCACGGGCGGTTGCTGCTTGCGCGTGCGCTTCTCCACCGCCGCCACCATAGCGCTTGATGCGCCGGCCACTGCGGCCATGGCGGCCTTCGCCGCCGCCTCGTCCTTGAAGCGGGCAGTGGAGTGCGGCGCCGTGAAGGCAAGCTCGCCGTCGCCTGCGGTGGGGCCGGCAGTCGCGGCGGCATCGAAGGCGCCCTTGATCACCCAGTAATCCTCGGGGATGAACGCCATGCGCTCGCGCTCGCGCGCCACGATCAGCGCCAGCGTGGGCGTCTGAACGCGGCCGGAGCTGCGCACGTTGCCGTAGCCGGCGAACTTCACGAGCGTAAGATAGCGCGTGAGCACCGCGCCCCAAATAAGGTCGATGTCCTGACGGGATGCGCCGGCCGAGGCCAGGTTCGTGTCAAGCTCCACCAGGTTGGAGAACGCGTGCGTAATCTCCTCTTTCGTGAAAGCGCTGTAACGGGCGCGGGAAACCGGCGCCGTGGGATTGACCTCCTGGATGCACGACAGGGCATCGGAGCCGATCAGCTCGCCCTCGCGGTCGAAGTCGGTTGCGATGACGATGGAGTCCGCCTTCTTCGCCAGGTTCTTCAGGCTGCGGATGATCTCCTTCTCCTTCGGGAGCTTCTCGATGGGCGCGTAGATCAGATACGGCAACGCATCCATCTTCCACGCCTTCAGCTCAACGCCGTCTTCGATGAACGGTTTCTTCTTTTTGAACGGCGGACGCGCCAGGCTTGCGGGCAGCTGCGCCGGGATGGCCTCGCCCTCCGCGGTGACGCCGCGCCAGCCGCCGCGCTTCTTATATATAAGGGTAGGCGTGAAATCGGGCTCTAGGATATGGCCGCGCAGGCCGATGGTCACCCATTCCTCGCCGTCTACCTCGAACCGGTACACCGGCGTGGAATACACCTTGTCGGCCTTGGGTTTTTTCACGCCCAGCAACGCCGCGATCTTCGTCGCCGCGTCGTTCTTCTCGGTTACCACCAGCTTCATGCGGCACCCTCCTTGCCTGCTCGGGCCGCCCTTGCGGCCTGCTCGTTCACACGGTTGCCCCATTCGTAGTTTTACGTGTGCGGGGATAGTCGCGCCGCGCGGCGAAACGTCGCGGGCGGCGCAGGGGGTACTATACACGATTGACGACGAAGATGAGCTTGCGATTCTGCGCGAGCCGCCCGCACCAGGCCCCAAACAGCGCAAAACCGGCCGCCTTATACGCGACGATACCGCGATATTGCAGAATGCGTGTTGATTTCGTCGGCGACGCGCGAAGGAACCGCGATGGTTTCGAGAACCTCGGTCCACGCCGCCCGCCTTCGCGTAACCTTAGCATCAAGGAGCCGTCGAACCGCCGCATCTTCGCAGCGCAATCGTCATATAACAGCATCACCGACGGCATCCTGTCCGTACGAAGCAACATGGAGGCCGCCCGTCGGGCGGAAAGGGAGCGTCGCATGGTACGAAAAGCACTGGGAGTTTGCCTTGGGAGCATTCTGGTCGTTTGCGTGGGCATAGGATGCGCAAGCGCGCTATTGCCCGCCACATCCACCGCAGCCCCGGTTACCAACGCCGCAAACAGCGTTAAAACCACCGCCATGAACTCCGCCATCGACGCATCGGGCATCAAAGACGCCGTTTCCGATGCGCTTCTGGCCCACACTTGGGATATCGCCAACGCCACGGGCATCTCATCTGCGCAAGTGCAAACCTGCATCGAGAACCTCGACATCAAGGACTGGCAAGTTGCCGACCTGCCCGCCAACGCCGTGCCCACCAACACCGTGTCCGGCTCCGCCGCAGGCGTTCCTGCCACGCTTACCACGTACAACACCCCCGGCTACGTCACCGTAAGCGCTTACGGCCAAAGCATCGACCTTGCCGTCCCGGCCGCCGCGCAGCAATATCTACCGCTCATCGCCTGCGCGAATCAGTAGACGAAACGCGAAAGGCGCGCGGCTTCTTCCGCAACCGAAACCGAAAGCTTGAAGCCCCTTCCCGAGCACCGTCTTGGGAAGGGCTTTCCTTTTGCCTGCATCGCATTCCCGCTCCAGCCCCATAGCCTGCGCCCCACAAACCGAAACCCTCATCGAGCGCGAGCGCCTTCAGGTCGAAGCCAGAGGCCCCTAACACCAAATTCCCAGACGCAACCTTGCGTATCCGGGCTTCCCTCAACCTGTCCCGTTCGCTGCCGACGACCATCCTTGGCAACGCCCAGCATACAGAAGGCGGCTTACAATCCCCTCGCAAGCCGCCTTTCTTCTTCGCTTATGAAACCCGCTAAGCCTGTGCCTGAGCGCCCCTGGCGGCAGCGGCGGTCTTCGCCGCCTCAAGCTCCTCGCGCTCAAGCACCTGCTGCATGGCGGCGATGGCGCACTCGAGCATGCCGTCGTCGGGCTCGTTGGTGGTCAGGTACTGCATCTGCATGCCCGGCCACAGCACTACCTTCACCAGCGGGTTTTCCGGATGACTGCCCGCCCAGCGCACGGTGATCTCGTAGCTGATGCCCGCGATCACCGGCATCAGCGCGATGCGAGCCGCGATGATAAGCGCCAGCTTCGGGGCGCCGTCAGGCACGCCCCACGCCAAGATGAGCGCATTGAGCGGCGTGACGGTGTACACCAGGATGGCGATGATCATCACCATGATCAGGAACGCCGTGCCGCAGCGCACGTGCAGCCGTGGGAACTGCCGCGCGTTTTCCGGGGTGAGCGGCAGCCCGTGCTCGTAGCAGTGGATGGTCTTGTGCTCGGCGCCGTGATAGCCGAACATGCGCTTGATATCGCTCATGCGCCCGATCAGCCATATGTAGAACACGAACACGGCCACGCGCAAAATACCGTCCACGATGTTCCAGGCAAGCGTGTGCGCATCGTACTCGCCCACCAGCAGGTTCGTGATGAACGCCGGCGCCACGATGAACAGCACCACGCCCATGACCAGGCCTAGCACCATGGAAAACGCCATCTCCTTCTTGCCGAACACCGCATCGCCGTCGGATTTGGGCGAAGGCTCGCTTGCGGCCGACTCAGCCTCATCTTCCTCGTCCTCGCTGAACGCATGGAGCGCGGCGATCTCGAGCGCCTTGTAGCCCAGCACTAGCGATTCCACCATGGCGCGGCACCCGCGCACGCACGGCCAGTACATCCAGCCGTTCTTCGCGCGGCCGCTTGCAAGGTCATGGGACTCCTCGTACACGCCGCCATCAGGCTCGCGCACACCCACGGCCCAGTTGTACTTGCCGCGCATCATCACGCCCTCGAGCAGCGCCTGGCCGCCCACGTGCGTCTTGCGCGCACCATCCTCGGAAAACGCGCGGGAAAGATCGCTCTTAGGTTTCGCCACGTTACTCACGCGTGACTTTCGGATACGGGTTCCCGCAGGTCATCTTGCCCTCCGGGCACGTACCGCGCACGCACGGCGCGCCGGCGTCGGCGAAGATGAACGGAGCCGTGGGGCGCGCCAGCTCCAGCATGCGATGCGCCATGTCGCGGATCTCCCACTGAGCGCGGTTGCAGCAGCGCAGGCTGAAAAAGTGCAGCAGTTCGCGAACGTTCATGGTGATGACGATCTTGCTCTCCGCAGCGTTGGGCAGCAGATAGCGCGCGTCCTCGGCGGGCACGCCCGCCTCGAGCAGCGCATGGTAGGCATCCACCGCAGCCTGGATGGCCTTGTCGAACGCCTCGGATGCCGCCGCGTTGCCCGCGATGCTCTCAGGCTTCACCACCGCCACATCGCCCGTGAACTTCACGTAACGCTGGCTTTGCTGGTTGAAGCTGGCGATGCGATGACGCACGAGCTGATGCGTGAGCGCTCGCGACACGCCGTCGACGGCGAACGTGTAGCTTGCATGCTCAAGGGTGCTGAAATGTCCCGAGGACATGATGGTGGTAAGCACGCTTTTGATGCGCTCGGGCGGCATGGTCTCCATCAGCTCGGCGGCGCCTACAGGCGCATAGCACAGGCGCGCTGCCGTGGCGATGGCGCGCTCCGGATCTGGGGTGTGGTAGAGCAGCTCTACGTGCATGGTATGCTCCTTATCTGAGAACGATTGCCCGGCACTCGCATAGCAAGCCCCGCAATCGGATACTATGGGAATACATGCTAACGAATATATCGGCCGCCAGGCCGTTTCATGAAAGGGATGCTCAAAATGGCTGGAAAGAACACGTCCAAACCCGCTTCTTCCTTCGAGCAGGCGGAGCGCTCCCGCCGCGACTTCACGGGCACATCCGCCGACCAAATGGACAGCAGCCGACTCGACCGGGCCTCGGCATGCACCGGGCCATTCGGCGAGAGCGATCCAGCCAATGAAACCGTATTCGATTTCAAGAACAACGTGCAGCCCTTCACCCCGATGCTCACCACCACCGATTGGAACGCGGAATGGATGGCCTTGCAGCAGGCACGTCGCAAGGCCGATGACCCGTCCTACTGGGATTCCCGTTCCCATACCTTCCCCACCAGCACCGAGCCCAGCGCTTATGCGCGACGTTTCATCGAGCTGGCGGATATCCAGCCTAGGGAAACCGTGTTCGACATGGGATGCGGCACCGGGGCGCTTGCCGTGCCGCTGGGGCTTGCCGGGGAGGCAAGCGTCGGCGTCATCGGCGGCGCGGACGGCCCCACGAGCATCTTCGTGGCGGGCGAATTGACCGACGGCCTCGGGCGGACGGTGGAGATCCCCGAAACGGTGGAAAAAGTCGTCTCCCTGACGGCGGCGAACACGGAGATCGTCTACGCGCTGGGCGCGGGCGATCTGCTGGTGGGCGCGGACGCGTACAGCGACTACCCGGAGGAAGCGAACGACCTGCCCCGCATGGGCGACTACGCCGGGCCGAACGTGGAACTGATCGCCGCCGCGGAGGCGGACGTGGTGCTCGCCTCGACGACGCTGCAGCAGGACGCCATCGAAAAGATGGAGGCGCTGGGGCTGAACGTGGTCTGTGTGGAGCCGACCGGGCTGGACGAGCTGTACGAGGGCATCGTCCTCATCGCCGCCGTGGTGGGCGCGGACCCCACGCCGCTGCTGACGGACATGCAGGCCGCCATCGCAGAAACGGCTTCCGCCGTGCCCGCGGACATGGAGCCTGTGCGCGTCTACTTCGCCCTCTCCTTCGGCGAGAGCGGCGATTTCAGCGCCGGGAAAGGCACGTTCATCGACGAACTGATCGCCATGGCGGGTGGCGAAAACGTAGCCGCCGATTCCGAGTACGCCTGGCCGATGTACAGCCTTGAGGGCATCGTCGCCGCCGACCCGGACGTGATCCTCATCTCCGACTACGGCGACGGCACGGCCGTGGAACAGTTCTGCGCCCTGTCCGGCTACGGCGAGCTGCGCGCCGTGCAGGAGGGCCACGTCTACGCCCTCACGGACGACCTCATCAGCCGCCCCGGCCCGCGCATCGCCGAGGGCTTCCAGCAGGTGGTGGACGCGCTCGCCGACGCCGGCGCGTATGACTGACGGAGGGGGAGAAATGGAGACCGCGAGTTCGCGGCCTCCTTTTTTCGCGGCTTCACAGGCAAAGCCGATGACAGCCTATTCGCCCACAGCCGCGCCGTGCGCCAGCGCTTCGTCGCGCAAGCATGGCGCAGGCGCAGAACGCCGTCGCCATAGGCGCGCATCCGCCGCTCCAGTTCCCGCGCGCTCTCCAAGCCGGTCATCGTCTCGTCTCCTTCGCCTGTTATCCGCAAAAACCGCAAAAAACGTTGCTTGTTTTCTTCAGGAAATTGCAAAACGCGGTAAAAAGCGCTATACTTATCTAAAAGGAGGGATCGCCATGAATCTGAAAGAGAACCTTGTGGGACTGGAACACGTGGGCGTACCCACGGCGGACATTGAAAAGACCATCGCCTTTTACGAGAGCCTCGGCTTTGAGGTAGCGCTGCGCACCGCCGTGCCGGACGGCGGCAAGGTGGCCTTTTTGCAGCTGGGCAACGTGATGATCGAAACCTATGAAAGCGACGATGTGTCTGGCAAACCCGGCGCCATCGACCATCTGGCCCTCAAGGCGCGCGACATCGAGGCGGCTTTCAAGGCCGTGAAGGCGCTGGGCTACGAGATGGTCAACGACGAGATCGAGTTTCTGCCCTTCTGGGAAAACGGCGTGCGCTTTTTCACCTTCTACGGCCCCAACCGCGAGAAGATCGAGTTCAGCCAGATGCAGTAATGCAAACGCGCAAAAAATGGCGCTCCGAAACACTTCGGGAGCGCCGTTTTGCTGCCTTCAGTTGCCGCACTCTATGCTGATCTCGTTGAAGATCTTCAACAGGTCGTCCATCTGCACGGCCTGTTTTTCTTTCCCGGCCTTGTCCAGCACGATGCCGCCCTGATGCATCATCAGCAGGCGGTCGCCGTATTCGACGGCATAGCGCAGGTTGTGCGTCACCGCCCTGATGGTGACGC
>CALEWN010000285.1 GCA_937925385.1 uncultured Senegalimassilia sp. | reverse complement strand
TCAACGCGGTAGCGGTTCTTCCCCGATACGAACAACGTGCCTTCTATGCGCACGAGCGCCGCCAAAACGGCCTTGTCGCAATGACTGCACGTTGCCGGCACGCGGGAAAGCTCGTCTTTTACCTCTGCCGTGAACGACATAAACGCAACACCCCCGTGAACGCCTCGCGCAGCAGCATCGGATCGTGCCAGGTGGGATGCTGCGGATCGACCATATTGCGCACAAGCACGACAGGGCCCTTGCTTTGAATGGAACGCAAATCCGGATAATCGATGCGCACAGGGCGCACGCGCCTGCCCGCCTCCTCGCCAGGAGCGACGGTGAATCGGCTATCCCCAACGTTGACCCCCGTAAGCGCGCGGAACGTGCCCGTCTCAGAAGAATCGGGACGAACGGGAAAAACGCTATGCACGAGCACATAGTCAAGCAGCCCGCGCATGCCATGGGCCAGCAACGCCTCAACGTGCTCGCGCGCCGTAAGGCCCCATGTCTCGCCCTGCATATCGGCCAAGGAGCACACGAACAGGGTTGCACCCCTTGACTGGCGGATGGCATCCACCACGCCCGGAACCAACAGGTTCGGGATAATGGACGTGAACAGGCTTCCCGGACCGAGCACGATCAGGTCGGCATTGCGGATAGCATCGAGCGCGGGTTTATATGCCTGAATCCTGCCCTGACCCCGTAGCTGAACGTGCGCAAGCGCCGTGCGCGAATGGCAAGCCACGGCCTGTCCTTCTATATAACGCCCATCGCGCGTTCGAGCGACCAACGACACACGATCAAGCGTGGACGGGTACACGTGACCGCGCGCATTAAGCAGGCGCTCGCAGATCTGGACGGCTTGGGGGAACTCCCCCGTTGCATCCTCGAGCGCGGAGAGCATGAGATTGCCGAGCGTATGATTGTCGGCAAACGGGAACCGATATTTGAAAGCACGGGTAAGCGGATCGTCGGGATCGGCCGCCATAGCGCAGATGCATTTGCGGATATCGCCTGGAGGGGTGACGCCCGCCCTTTCGCGCAGAATGCCCGTAGATCCGCCGTCATCGGCCATGGCGACCACCGCAGAGGTTACCAAGCCCATGGAAAGCAACGTGCGGATGGAAACGGGCGCACCCGTTCCGCCGCCCATGACCACGGCTATCAAGCTGCTGCTTTCAGGCACAACGGGATCGGCCGCATACAACGGCGCGAAGGCCTCGGTCATGGACGGGTCATGGGGGAAATGACAACCCTCCATATAGGTTTCGTGTTGCATATCGCTCATCCTATCGGCCTTCGACCGGCTTCGCGGACGCGTTGATGAGCTGGCCGTCAGCGCCTTCGGCCAATTTCAGATCGCGATGCGCGACGCTGACGCGATAGCCCTTCTGCTTAAGGTACTCCCCCGTTGACTCGGCAAGGGCCACGCTTCGATGCTGACCGCCCGTGCACCCCACGGCGATGGCGAGCTGCTGCTTGCCTTCCGCCACATAACCGGGCATGACGCAATCGAGCAACGCGCGCCAGCACTTCTGGAATTCCTCGGTTTCAGATCGGCACAGCACGTAATCGCGCACGGGTTTGTCAAGACCGGTGAGCGGTCGCAGCTCGGGGTCGTAGTACGGGTTAGGAAGGAAGCGAACGTCCATGACCAGGTCGGCATCCACGGGCGCACCGTGCTTGAAGCCGAACGAGTACACCGTGACCTGCAAGCCCTGGCGCTCCTCGCCGGGGGCGAACAGCGCGCGAATGGTGCTGCGCAGCTGAGCGGGCATCATATCGGTGGTGTTGATGACGTGGTGCGCCTGTTTGCGCACATCGTAGAGCATCTCACGCTCGCGTTCGATGCCATTCGCGATGGAACTGCCGTCGGTGCAGAGGGGATGACGGCGGCGGCTGGATTTATAGCGCGCGATGAGCTTCTGTATCTCGTCCGACACCACGCGCACGCCATACTTGCGGCAAAGCTCCGCCACGCGTGTCAGTTCGTCGCGCGTCCA
>CALEWN010000284.1 GCA_937925385.1 uncultured Senegalimassilia sp. | reverse complement strand
AGTTCTGACGTGTGCTCTTCCGATCTGCTGCAAGTTTGGATCGATGGCGTCACCGGCGTTACACCAATGATACGTACACCTATGAAAGCCCGATGGACGAGGATTGCTTCTGCTGTCCTGCCATAAGGGGCAACGCCGTCAAGCAACGTGCGTGCTGTGTCGGCATCGACGTGCCAGGTGGCTTCGGCCGCCCCGCCGTCGGCGCGTGTTTCCGCGCACAGGCAGCCGAAACGCTGCATGTGCGCGGACATACGTGCCCTACAGACGAAGGACGCGCAACGCGCAGGGGCTTTCGGTGGGTAATAGCGGAAAGGCGAAAGGGCTGCATGCGGCGCTGTGCGCAGCGGCGTTTCGCCTGACGCGCAAGTGCACTCGGTAGAGCTTGCGGGCTGCCGCGTTCGCGATGAAGCGCAAGAGCAAGGTGCAAGCGGCGGCATATGCGAAGGATGAGAGATAACGGGAAGGCAGAGAACGCAATGCAGAGTGCGAACATCAAAGGGAAGAGACGCCCGTTTACGGCATTTGTCGCGTGCGCGATCACGTTGGCGCTTGTGGTGGCGTTCGTGCCGCTGTCGAAGGCATCGGCCTATTGCGACTCCGACGCGGCTGGCGCGTGCGTCGACAGCCTGAGTCTGAACGTGCAGGCGGGTTCGAGTGTGCAAATGAGCATTGCGGTTAATCCCTCGTCGGATAGCGCAACGCCTGGATACGGTATGGGGAAATGTTCGCAGATGTGCACGTCCGACGGCGCCATCGCGGTGGGCTACGCGCGCTTCGATGCCACTGGTCAGCGCGCAGGCGCCGTCACGAGCCATGTCGCATATGGCTCCGAGAACCCCGAGGTTTCGGTGCAGTCTTCCAACAGCGATGTTACCACGGCGTATGTAAGCGGCGACACGCTGGTGGTCACGGGCCATTCCGCCGGCAGCGCCACCATCACCGTCAGCGCACCGTCGAGCCAGTGGCAAAGCGATTCCGCAACCGTGCAGGTTAACGTGTCGGAGCCGGCGAATGCGCCCGGCGTCATCGCCGTTGACCTGCAGGGCTCCGTTGGGCAGGACGATGTGCCCAGCTGGATGATCCCCACCGTTGCCGGTGCGGCGGTGCTTGTCGTGGCCATGGTATGCACGGCGGTGATCTCGGGTTGCCAGAAGGTTGCGGCAGCGGGGCAGACAGCGTAGCAAGCCTGGGCACGCCGCCGCCTGGTCTGCAGCCTAGTAGCCGTTTTGCCTGATGACTGGAGGAAGGCTGCGGCTAGGGTGGTTGCGGACGGAGCGGTTGCGATTGTGCAGCTTGCGCCCTATGGATGCGAAAGCCCGTGTATCGCGATAAGGCGATACACGGGCTTTTGGTTTGAGGGGCTTGGAAAAGGTGGGAACTTGCCGCCATCCCTGCGCTATTTCCCGTTGCGGATCTTCTTGATGCCGCCGGCCGCTATGGCGGCGCCGGCGCCGATAGCGAGCACGCCGGGCCCGGGCAATATGAGCATGGGCACGCCCACCGCCATGACGGCGGCGCCTGCCACGGTTTGTGCCGCACCCGTCAGGCGCGATGCAGCAGCGGCCGCCTCGCTTTGGTTGCGAATGGGATTTCCGCGGCCGTCGACGAACGTGGTGTGCAGCGGCTGGTTGTCCACCTTTCCGACGCGCTTGCCGAACGAGGGCGGCGTGAAGGGCTCCGCCGCGGTTTGCGCGGCGGAAGCGGCTCCGCGCGCTGCGTCAACGGGGGTTACATCGATGATGGGATGTTTCGGGAACGCCATGAGCTGCTCCTTATGCGTAGCGCCGCACGGGGCGGCGCGGGTGAGCGTTGTGCGGGACGGGCCTAGCAGCCGCGTTCCGCTGTTCGTAGGGTATCGCGTTGCGGGAGTCGTGCGCCCGTGCGCGTCTGCGCTGTCACCAATGCGTAACGAGTTCGCCACATGTTGCACTGTTGCTTGTCGGCCATGCATCTCCTCCGCCACGTCTCTGCTTGCCGGTAGCTCCGCCCCCTCGCAATGCCTTGGTTCCCGGTTCCCCTCTCCTCAACGTTGCGGCTTGCCTTCGGTCGATCTTTCCCGTAATGCCCTCGGGAGGCTCTGTTCTCCCTGCAGCGTTGCGGCTTGCCGCTTCCTGCTTTTCCTGCACGCCCCGGGGCGTATCCATCATCAGGCGTTTTGCCGGTTCGTGCGCGTTTTTACGCTACACTATCGGTAGTGCTCCAACCGTTTGGTTCGACTGCGTCCCGCGCTTGAATCGAGTTGGCGAAACGGGCGCGACGCCTTTTAAAGGGGAAGGTGATCGTATGGCAGCTCCTGCTACCGAACATGTCCGAAACATCGTGTTGGTGGGCCAAGACGGCGCCGGCAAAACCTCGCTCGCCGAGGCTATGCTGCACGTCTCGGGTCGCACACCGCGCATGGGCACCACTCACGATGGCAAATCCTATCTTGATTACGATCAGGAGGAGATTCGCCGCAAGTTCACCCTGGGCACGTCCGTCGCGCCCATTCCGTACCATGACTACAAGATCAACTTGCTTGACACTTCGGGCCACCCCGACTTCATCGGCGATACGCTTGCTACCATGCAGGCCGCCGAAATGGCGCTGTTCGTTGTGGACGCCGTCGCAGGCCCCCAGGTCATGACCACGAAGCTGTGGCGCGAGGCCGAGGGCATGCGCCTGTCGCGCGCCGTGTTCATCAACCATATCGACCGCGAGCACGCGAACTTTGACACCATCATGGCTCAGCTGCACGCGCGCTTCGGAAGCCGTTTGGGCCCGGTCACCATTCCCATCGGCGTTGCCGAGGACTTCAAGGGCGTCATCGACGTGCTGCGCATGAAGGCCCGTTACTTCGATCAGGATGGCACCACCGATGACCGCATCGAGGATATCCCGGCCGAGTACGCCGAGGCGGCGCAGATCGCGCGCGACCGCTTGTGCGATTTGGTTGCCGAGGCTGATGACGAGTTGATGATGAAGTACCTGGACGGTTCCGAGCAGCTGACGCAGGAGGAGCTTGAAAGCCTGCTCGACAAGGCCATCGCGCAAGAGCTGTTTATTCCCGTGTACGTGGGCTCCACCATCATCGAGCAGGGTATCCGTTGCGTGATGAAGGACATCTGCACCTACTTCCCGCATCCGCGTCATCATGGCGCCTTCCGTCTTGCAAACGGCGAGGAGACGTTCGTGGACGAGAGCGGCGAGCCGGCGGCGTTCGTCTTCAAGACCGTTGCCGACCCGTTCGTGGGACGTTTGAGCTATTTGAAGCTGATCAGCGGCGTGCTCACGCCGAGCATGGAGCTGATCAATGCGCGCACGGGCAAGAAGGATCGCTTGGGTCATCTGTACGTGATGATGGGCAAGGAAGCCACGGACGTGAAGTCGGCGAAGGCCGGCGACATCATCGTGGTGCCCAAGCTCACCGACACGCGCGCCGGCGATACGCTGTCGCAGTCGGGCACGATGTCCATCGATCCGCTGCCGCTTCCCGTGCCGCAATATCCTGTCGCCATCGAGGCGGCCAATAAGAAGGAAGAGGACAAGGTCGGTACCTTCCTTGCGCGCGCGGTCGAGAACGATCCCACACTGCGCGTCGCCCGCAACGAGCAGACGCACCAGACCATCGTCACGGCAATGGGCGAAGCCCAGGTGGAAACGCTGCTTGCGCGTATGAAGGAGCAGGCGAAGGTGGAGGCGCGCTTGGTTCCCGTGCGCATCCCGTATCGCGAGACCATCACGAAGACGGCTGAGGCGCAGGGGCGCCACAAGAAGCAGACCGGTGGCGCCGGCCAGTTCGGCGATTGCTGGCTGCGCATCAGCCCCAACCCTGGCGAGGGCTATGAATTCGCTGACGAGGTCAAGGGCGGCGCCATTCCCGGCGGCTTGATCCCGGCGGTTGACAAGGGCGTTCAGGAGGCCATGGCCGAGGGTTTCTTGGCGGGCTATCCCATGGTCGATATCAAGTGCGCCGTGTTCGATGGTTCGTATCACTCGGTCGACTCCAATGAGATGGCGTTCAAGACCGCTGCGCGTATCGGCTTCCGTGCGGCATGCGAGCAGGCAGGCGCTATTCTGCTTGAGCCTATGGCGACTATGGACATCGTGGTCACCGAGGAGTATGCCGGCACCGTCATGGGCGACATCGCCACGCGCCGCGGGCGC
>CALEWN010000283.1 GCA_937925385.1 uncultured Senegalimassilia sp. | reverse complement strand
CGAAGAGCCGATGGGGAAGCGCGCGCAGAAACGTGTTAGCGTCGTCGCGCTTAGCGAGCTCTTTGGCTATCTTGCGAAGTGCGGGCGTTCGAATGCCTGCGATGGTCTTGGGATCCACATTTGGTACGAGTCGAGAATGGAAAGCGCGGTAATCCAGATCGACATTCGCTTCCAAGCTGCGGCAGACGAATTCGCTAGCGGTGTCTTCGCCGAACCCAGGAAGCTTGTTTCTAAGGATATCTTCCAAGGGCGCATCGTTAGCTTTAGCGAGCAGTGCGTCTTTTTGCGCGCGGTCGAGTTGCTTGAAGTGCGCTTCGGCACTCATGGCACGTTCTTTCGAATAGAAGCGGGCTTGCGCGATCAAGCGTACGGGCGCGTGCGATTTCGTGTACTTGGCACCAGTGCCAGCTTGATGTGCGGAAACGCGCGCCTCGACATCGGTGGTGTATCCCGTGTAAAGGCTGCCGTCCCCGCATTCCAGAATGTAGATGTAGTGTTCGAAAGGTTTCATGATGGGCTAGATACTAGTAAAACGCTGGTAAGGTGCGTCCTTGTTGCGCATCAGCAAAACGAAGACGCACCTTCATTTCTGTGTCGAAACATCTACCACGTGCGTGATGCGAGCGCACGGAACTGTGCAACGGTAGGAACATGGGCATTCAAGCCGCCATCTACCGTAACGACTTGCCCTGTGAAATATTCGCTTTCGTCGGATGCAAGGTATACGCACATGGCAGCAATATCATCAGGCGAGCCATAGCGGGTAACCTCGATGTTATCAAGGAAAATATCCTTCAGCATGTCGGGTACCTTGTCGGCGTTTTCTTCGGTGATGATAAGACCTGGACGCACGCAATTGCATCGAATGCCGTCCTTGCCATATTGCAGTGCAGTGTATTTCGTGAGCATGTCAACGCCCGCCTTCGCGCAAGCATAAGCAGTTGAGCCTAAATCGCCGCTGCAAGCAGCCATAGATCCGATGTTAATGATGGAAGCCTTGTCGTTACGCTTGAGGTAGGGCAAGGCGATCTTCGTGCAGTAAAATGTGCTACGGATGTCGCTGGCGAAGACCGCGTCCCAGTCTTCGAGTGATATCTCGTCCACGCGACCATCCTTAAGGGCCATGCCGGCTGCGTTGTTCACCATCACGTCGACCTTGCCCCAGGCTGCCTCCGTGTCGGCAAGAAGCGCATCGACGGTTTCAGGCTTGGTTACGTCGAGGAAGTGATACATTGCCTCGCCGCCTGCGGATTGGATCTCGTTGACGATAGCTGCTCCACGCTCTTCACGGCGGCCGCATACGACAACACGCGCGCCTTCAGCAGCAAACATCTTTGCGATGCCCTTGCCGATACCACTCGTGGATCCTGTGACGATGGCGACCTTATCTTTCAAGCGATTCATATAGACTCCTTTGTCGAAATAGCGTTTCTTCATTGTATCGCTTCCATGTTTCGAATCTGATACAGAGCATAGAGACTCCTGTATGAAAGCGCTATATGGCCTGACAG
>CALEWN010000282.1 GCA_937925385.1 uncultured Senegalimassilia sp. | reverse complement strand
CTCTTTCGCGCGAAAAGCAACCCCTGTTTTCCCGATTCGCTTCGGGCTATAATCATTCGGCTATGATACAGAGAAGCGACATACAACCGGCGGTGCAGGCGGCCATCCCCATCATGCTGGGCTACGTGGCCATCGGCATTCCCTGCGGCATCTTGGAAGACTCCATTGGCATGAACGCCGTGCAGGTGTTCTTCCTTTCATGCATGTTCTACTCCGGCGCGGGTCAGTTCATGATCCCCAACATGTGGCTTGCGGGAAGCCCCCTGGCCTCCATCATCGCCAGCGTGTCGCTCGTGAACACGCGTCAGATGCTGTATTCGGCGTCTTTTGCACCCATGTGCGCCAAGGAGCCCAAGCGCCTGTCGTTTTTGTTCTCCGCCACGGTCACCGACGAAAGCTTCGGCGTGAACATGGCGAACTTCGCCACGGGCACCTGGAACGTGCCGCGCGCCACCATCGTCAATATCTGCTCGTGCACCTCCTGGACGCTGTCCAACGTGGCAGGCGTGCTCATCGGAGGCGCGCTCGGCATCCCGCTGGCCATCGCCAGCTTCGCCATGACCAGCATCTTCATCTGCCTTCTGGTCACGCAGAAGATCACGTTCGAGAACGTGGTCGCCGCCGTGGTGGCCATCGTGGGCGTGTTCACGTGCAAGGCCGTGGGGCTTGCAGGTCCCGCCATCCTGGTCGGCGCCATCTTAGGCGTAGTCGCCGCCATGCTCGTCTCGCAGGTGCGCCGCCAGCGCAGGGCCGAGGACGCCGCGTTCGAGGAAAAGATCGCGCAGGCCGCTGGGGAAGGGGATGATGCGCGATGAGCATGACCGATTTCTTCATCGTATTCGCCACGTGCCTGGTCACCATGCTGCTGTGCCGTTGCCTGCCGCTGTTCGTGCTGAAGGGGCGCCAGCTCCCCGAGGGCCTGGCGCGTGCGCTCGGGTTCATCCCGCCTGCGGCGTTCGCCGCGCTTGTTGCTAACGACTTGCTTTCGCCGGGCATGTTCGACGCGGGCGTGTGGCCCGCCGCCATGCCGCTCGCGGCCGCCGCGGTGGTGGTCGTGGTCGCGCGCAAGACGAAGTCGCTTCTGTGGTGCGCGCTTGCCGGTTGCGCAAGCTATGCGCTGCTGGCGTTCTGTTTCGCCCCGGGCGCGGTGTAGGGCGTTACGGTTGGTCTGACAGGCGATATTTTCGGCCCGCTGTCGGCCTCTGTTCGCACGCTGTCTGACCCTGGTTGCGGAAATTAGTTGGCAAAACGCCCTTGTTCTGCCTGGTTTGATATAATTCCGCATCGTATATGTGCTAATGGGGACCGTAAGCGTTCGCACTGGCGTAGCGGCCGAAGCGCCGATTAAAGGAAAGAATGGGGACATTATGAGCGAACTGCTTTCGCAGCTGATCACGCCTGAGATCCAAGCGGCGTTTTCCGTCGTGGTCGTGCTGCTTGCCATCTTGTACATCCTGTCCATCGTGTGGGTTGCTCGCGATGCGTATCTTCGCGGCAGCTATTGGTATGTGTGGGGCATCGTCGCCCTCGTTCCGCTGGTGGGCGTTATCGCGTACTGCCTGCTGCGTCCGCCGCTGCTGCAGATCGACCGCGATGAGCAGGAGCTCGAGGTGGCCCTCAAGCAGCGTCAGCTCATGCACTATGGCGAATGCGCGAACTGCGGCTACCCCGTGGAGTCCGATTACGTCCTGTGCCCGAACTGCCATCAGCGCCTGAAGAACCTGTGCGGCCATTGCGGCCATGCCCTTGAGCCGGCATGGACGGTTTGCCCGTACTGTGCAAGCCCGGTCGGCGGTCAGCGTCAGGCGGCTCGCCGCGCCCCGCAGCCCCAGGCAGCCCCGCGTCAGCAGCGCCCGCAGCGTCCGGCGCGTCCCGAGGAATAGGCCGAACCCCTTGTCGTACGCACGAGCCGTCCGATCGGACGGCTCGTTTTGATTTTGCGGCGCACGGCTGCGGCCGTTGCGGGCATGACGTGAATACCGCGTTCAGCGGCGGCGCGTGAAGCTCCTATGCATGCTGCGGGCCCCTATTTGGGATTCGCCGGTCTATGCGCTAGCATGGTATTCGTCTGCATGCTATCTTTCTATAATCCCGTAAAACCGATGCGCAGGCGGTATGCACCTGCCCGGCTGAAGAAAGGAACGTATCATGGAAATCGTTTTGCCCGACGGCTCGAAGAAAACGCTGGACGCCGGGGCAACCGTCGCCGACGTGGCGGCTTCCATTGGCGCGGGCCTTGCGAAGGCCGCGCTTGCCGGTAAGATCGACGGCAAGCTCGTCGACCTGACCACCCCCGTCCACGATGGCGCCGCCGTCGAGATCGTCACGGCGAAAAGCCCCGAGGCGCTGCATATCCTGCGTCATTCCTGCGCTCATATCATGGCTGAGGCCGTGCAGGAGCTGTTCCCCGGCACGCAGATCGCCTTCGGCCCTGCAACCGATGATGGCTACTTCTATGACTTCCTGCTGCCCGAGAACATCTCCTCCGACGACTTCGGCGCCATCGAGAAGAAGATGCAGCAGATCATCAAGGCCAACGAGCCCTTCGTCCGCGAGGTGGTCACCATCGAGCAGGCGAAGCAGATCTTCGCCGACCAGCGCTTCAAGCTCGAGCACATCGACGACCTCGCCGACGAGCAGATCACCATCTACCGTCACGGCTCCTTCGTCGACCTGTGCTCCGGCCCGCACATCCCGTCTGCCGGCAAGATCGGCGCCATCAAGCTCATGAAGCTGGCAGGCGCCTATTGGCGTGCCGACGCAAGCCGCGAACAGCTGCAGCGCCTCTACGGCACGGCGTTCTTCAAGAAGGCCGAGCTTGACGAGTATCTGCACAACCTCGAGGAGGCCGAGAAGCGCGACCACCGCAAGATCGGCCGCGAGATGGACCTGTTCATGATGCGCGAGGAGGCTCCGGGCTTCCCGTTCTTCCTGCCCAACGGCATGGTGCTCAA
>CALEWN010000281.1 GCA_937925385.1 uncultured Senegalimassilia sp. | reverse complement strand
AAACCTGTGGGAAGCTTTCGCAGGCGAAAGCCAGGCCCGCAACAAGTACACGTACTTCGCCGAAGTCGCCAAGCGTGAAGGCTACGAGCAGCTCGCCGAAATCTTCCTGACGACGGCCCGCAACGAACAGGAACACGCCCGCCTGTGGTTCTCCGCCCTCGGCGGCATCCAGTCCACGGCCGCCAACCTCAAGGCCGCCGCTGAAGGCGAAAACTACGAATGGACCGACATGTACGTCCAGTTCGCCAAGGACGCCGAAGAGGAAGGCTTCCCCGAACTCGCCGCCAAGTTCCGCGCCGTCGGCGCCATCGAACGCGCCCACGAGGAACGCTACCTCAAGCTCCTCAAGAACGTTGAGATGCAGCAGGTCTTCGAAAAGGCCGGCGAATGCATGTGGGAATGCCGCATCTGCGGCCACCTCGTCGTCGGCACGAAGGCCCCTGAAGTCTGCCCCGTCTGCGGTTACAGCCAGGCCTATTTCGAAGTGCGCGCTGAAAACTACTGATGACTGGCTAACTAACAGCTAAATACTTGAAGACCCCGTAAGATTGACTGCGCCACAGTCATCTTGCGGGGTTTTTACTTTCTGCGCACCGCTCATTTGCTTGCAAACTACGGATTTGACTGAGGGACAAAATAGAAGGGCTTCATATTCTCTCCCTCACTTCGCAAAATGCAAGTCACCTCAAAAAACATCGGCCTGCTGCCGGACGGCAGGTACACGATCGAAACGAATCTCCAAGTCCGAGTTACGAAAAGCAAGGCTTCCTTCATCTTTCGCTACCAGTTTGCGGGCCGCCGGCGAGATCTGTCGCTCGGCAGTCACCCCACCGTCACGGCCGCCAAGCAAGAAGCTGCCAAGTGTCGCGCCCTGCTCGCGCGCGGCATCGACCCTTTAGATGTCAGAGCAGAGCATCGCGCGGAGCACGCGCTCGAAACGATCTTCGAGCTCAAGCACCTGTCCGAAGCGACCTAGGTGTCTTGGCGAGGACCGATGAAGAATCACATCCTGCCAGTGCTCAGGCACAAACTAGTCGCAGACATCACGGTGCAGGACATCTGCGAAGTGCTAGACCCACTGTGGGAAAAGAAGACGAGAATCGCATCGAGGATCCGTGGACAACTGGAAGCGATCTTCACGCTCGCGAAGCGTGAAGGCGTCTACATTGGCGAGAATCCCGCCACATGGAAAGGGAATCTGGAGGCGTACTTCCCGCCGCCGGCGAGGGTCCATAGGCGCGAACATCAGAAGGCCTACACCATCGAGGCGCTCGCCGATCAGCTGAAGGCGAGTCTTCGTGTCGACAGACCCGTGCACAATGCTTTCGTCTTCGGCGTCCTCACCGCCACGCGACAAGCTGAGTTCAATGACGCAAAATGGTCCGAAATCGACTTTGAGCATAAGGTCTGGACTGTTCCGCCCGAACGAAGGAAAGACCGCAAGCCCGAGCCATTCCGCGTCCCGCTGTCTGACCAGGCGATCGCGTTGCTCAAGCGCATTACGCCAGAGAGCGAGTACATCTTTTCGGGCAGCTACTACAACAATCGCTCAGTGGCTCGCTACTATGTCTCGACAATGGTGCAGTACGCCTCTGGCGGCACGGCAACAATGCATGGCTGCAGGTCTACATTTCGCGACTGGTGCGCGCGCGAAGGCGTCGACACCGCCGTGGCGGAAAAGTGCTTGATGCACTCGCTCAAGTCCGTGCAGGCCGCATACCAACGAGACGATCTTCTTGAACGACGGCGTCCCGTTATGCAGGCATGGGCTGACACGATCATGCCAAAGAAGTGACATTTTCCGCGAGCACAAAAAAAGCGCCCCACCTACCGTTGCTGGTAAGTGGGGCATTTTCATGGACAGGATTTCTCGGCGCTCCTCATGATCGAGCGCAGGTACTATCGTAGCCCGTATAGGTAACCGCGCGGAGTGAGCTTCCCGGGGACAATCCGTCCCCGGCTATGCTTGCGCGGTGTTGTTGCAGGGAGTTTAGCACTTCACTGGCTCACAATAATCGCCATAGCATCTTTGTCTATCGCAGTGCGCTCAGATAGTTCGACACCTCTTCGAACCAACTCCGTGCCTCTTTCGAGTAAGTCTGCGCAGCGGGCAAGCTGCTTTCTTTCAGCGTCGCAGGTACCACCGGCGGATGCGGACAATCGACTGCGAGCGTCGGCTGCTTGCTTGCGCACCCGGTCAACGTCATCAGACAAACGCTCGACATTAGCCAAAGCTTTGTCACGCTCTTCCCACGCCTCGACAAGGGACTGATGCTGCACTCTTTCTTTCTCACGATACTTCTCCTCAAGCGCTTGAGAGCGGGATGCGTAATCCTCGCGAAGGGCCGCGATATCCTCTCCGTAGAGCGCTGCGGCATACTGGTAGCCAGCAACGGAACAACCGATCGCTAGAGCTAGAGCACCAAAAAATGTTACTCGATTCGTCATTAAGGAAGCCTGCGATAAAGATCAAATCCAAAGCACACGAGAATCAGCATGTTGCGGTTGAACACGTCCATCACCATATCCCCGCGCCACTTCCCAACCCCTTCGTTTGAAAGATGTGTTGGATAACTGTGGAACTT
>CALEWN010000280.1 GCA_937925385.1 uncultured Senegalimassilia sp. | reverse complement strand
TTATCAGTCACGTAGAGGACCTGAAGGCGAATATCCCCAAGCGCATCATCGTGACCAAAACCCAATCCGGTTCCACCGCAAAAGTCGAAGCCTAGGGGTACTGCAAATAAATTGACGGCTTTTGCGCTAGGCGATGCCTGGCGCAAAAGCCGTCACGTTTAGGTCGGGCAACAGCCGCCGTAAAAGTCGTAGAGATCAGGCCGGGCAACACCTGCTGCAAAGGTCGCCTGATTCAGGTTCGCTAGTGTCTTCTGCCGCACCCCTCGATGGTCAAAACTTGCATCTGCTGCAAGTTTTGACCATGCCATCGACGAAACTTGCAAATCCGATAAGTTTCGTCGATGTGCGCAGTAGGCACCGACGGCGCGCAGTGTGCCGGACGTTTAGGGTCTGACAGTTAGTGCTACGTCCCCTAAATGTCAGACCGGGCGGCAAGCGTCAGGCCGAAAGGCGCTGGGCGGCTTTCCCGGCTCTACCTATGCAGCAGGAAATCGATGACGTTCACGATTTCGATGCCATCGATGTCCGCGGGATAGGTTCCTTCTGCGACTACTACGATTTTGCGGTATTCGTCCCCGATGCGCTTGAGGGGCGCAAGCTCGCGCCGCATGGTTTCCTCGTTGCGCATGTCTTCGGTGACCTGGACGTACATTTTCTGGCGAGGTTTTGTGGCAACGAAATCGACTTCTCCGCCTCGTAAATGTCCCACTAGCACGTCGTAATCATCGAAGACAAGCTGGTTGTACACCAGGTTTTCGAGCACTCGCCCGGTGTCGGTGTTTCGGTAACTGTCCAGGTAGCTGCGCATGCCTGCGTCTGCAATGTAGTACTTGCCGCCCGTTTTCAGTAGCTCGCGTCCTTTAATGTCGTAACGCTGCACGCGGTTGAACAGATAGGCTTCCACAAGCGTGGAAATATAAAAATCCGCGGTGGCCCTGTTGGTCGACTCGCCGTCCGCCTTCAAAGTGCCCGCAATCTTGTTCGAAGAGGTTTCGTTGCCGATGTTATCAGCCAAAAACGCGCAAATCCGTTCGAGCACGGAGCGGTTGCTCACTGCTCGCAAGCCTTTTCGCTGGGCACGGGTCATTATGTCGCGAACGATGATCGTCTGGTAGATGCTGCGCAGGTATTCGCGGTGTTTCGCCTCGTCAGGTTCTTGGAGCGCAAGGTAGGGGAAGCCGCCGAACATACGGTATTGCTCGAACAAGCTGGAAAGGGTGGCGAAGGAACCGTCCGCGAACAGTGCTATGTCGGAGCCGGTTTTGCCGGCAGGCTGCCATGTTGCGCCGCGGAAATCCAGGTATTCGGCGAACGTGAGCGGCTGCATGGCGATTTCGACGTAACGACCGGAGATGAGCGTCGCAAGCTCGCTGGACAGCAAAAACGCGTTCGACCCGGTGACATAGATGTCGCAATCGGCGTCTACACGCAGCGCGTTGATCGCCTTTTCCCATCCTTCGACGTTTTGCAGCTCATCGAAGAACAGATAGGTATGCGGCTGACCTGCGATGCGGCCGACCACAAGATCGTAAAGCTCGCGATAATCGGCGATGCTTGCAAGCTCCATCGACTCCATTTTGAACGTGAGCAGGCGATTTTCTGGAACACCTTGCGCGGCAAGGTGCTCTCGCATCATGTCAAGCAGGGTCGATTTCCCGCAACGGCGAATGCCCGTGACCACTTTCACCAGGTCGGTGTCTTGGAACGCGATAAGCTTGTCCAGGTATTTTTGCCGAACGATCATACGGCACACCTCCCAGTCGATTCCTTGTGTTATGGACACGATAGTCAAAACTTGCATCAGCTGCAAGTTTTGACTATGCCATCGACGAAACTTGCAAATCCAACAAGTTTCGTCGATGCACAAGAACGTCTAAGACGCGGTTTCGCTTCAAATGATGCATCGACAACGGAAGTGAAACGTAATTCACTTCCACTAATGCGCATCTAACGGAAGCGAAACTCATTTCACTTCCGTAAAGCCTTACTCAACGGAAGCGAAACACGCGTCGCGGGCGGGGGGGAAGGCGGTACGGAGGCGGACGCGCC
>CALEWN010000279.1 GCA_937925385.1 uncultured Senegalimassilia sp. | reverse complement strand
GTGCCGCCGGTGTTCGCGGCGGGCGCATGCACGGCGAACAGCAGCGCGCTGGCGAAGGTGGCTGAGGCGTTCGACGTCCGCGACCTGACAACGGAGCCCGACGCCGTCGAGGCCGCGGGCATGCGCATCATCCCCTTCGCCACCAGCCACGATGCCGCCGCATCGTTCGGCTTCCGCATCGAAGACGCCACCGACGGCGACGCGGTGGGCTACCTGACGGACACCGGCGTGGTCACGGCGCAGGCGCACGCGGCGCTGCGCGACGTGCGCATCCTGGCGCTGGAGAGCAATCACGACCCGAAGATGCTGGCTGCCGGGCCCTACCCGTACGTCATCAAGCAGCGCATCGCGTCGAACAGCGGGCACCTTTCCAACGGGCAGGCGGCCGCCGAGCTCGGCACGCTGGTGGCCGAATCGCGCGCAGCGGGCAAGCGCCTGCCGCAAACGGTGGTTGCCATGCACGTGTCGCAGAACAACAACGACTACAGCCTGGCCAGGCGCACGCTCGAGGCGGCGCTGGGCGATGCGGGCTGCTACGCGGAAACCCTCTGCGGCTACCAAGCCCGCCTCACCACCGCCCGCTAAAACGCAAAAGGCGGTGCGCCCCGAAGGACGCACCGCCTAACCGGCAGTTTCTGGCTTCACGCGCCGCGAACCCCTGGAACGGGAACACCCGCCGCGGGTCAACCGATCACGCCTGCCGCTTCAGCAACGCCAGCACAACATCGAGCAGGCGAATGAAATAGCCCTCCGGCTGCGACGCCGCCACCTTCTCGCGAAGACGGGGCATCCAGACAAGCGGATGCTCGCGAATAAACGACGCAATCTCCTCCGCATCCGGCGCGGCCGCATCGCAGGCGGCGGCGCCGGAGGGCTCTTCCGATGCCCGGCGGCAAAGCTCGGACAGGTACAGCAACTCGATGCCCACATGGTCCTCGTACTGGTTGTTCTCGTTGCACAGCTCCAGGCCGAGGGCGCGCAAGCGCTCACGCATGGCGAACGTCGCCTCGCCGAAGCCGACATGCGAATCAACGGGGCCGTTGGCGGACTCCCAAGGTGCGGCCGCCGGCTTCGGAGGGCCGACGAACAGCTTAGTGAACTCGACGGACACGCGCTGCACCGTCTCGGAGCGGGCGGCATCGGCAGACGCACGCTCGGCCCAAGACGCCAACGACTCGGCCGAATCGGCCAGCGCGCCATCGAGCAGGCCGCCCAGCTCGCGCCAGAACGCCGGATCCAGGCCGACCGATTCCGTACGGCTCATAGGAGACAGCAGGCTATTGCCCAAAAACGCATACAGCTGGGATGCGACCATCCATTCCTCGCCCGTCATCGAACGCATTTCCCGTCCTTTCAAACCAAACGACCCGTTACGCCATCAAGAAGCGCCGCCCGCGGCGCCCCGGTATGGGGCGCCGCGCAACATGGCCTTACGCCTTCGCAACCAGCTTCTTCGACAGAAGCGCGATGCCCAGGATGCAGAAGCTCACCACCGCCGCCACCACGGCGAACTCGACCGGCTGCGGCATGTACGACCCGGCAAGCGCCCACATGTCGAACCCGTCGGCGCCGCGCGCCGCAGTCGACCCGGACGAAATGCCCGGCGCGCCGTACACGTTCGTGACCGTAAAGCTGGTGAACAGCAGCCACACACGCTTGCAGAACACGCCGCACATCACCAGGGCGCTGGCAGCGACCACCACGCCCGTGCGCTCGCGGCGCTTAGCGGACGCCAGCAGCACGAACGGGATCAGCAGGCCGCCCAGGATCTCGAACCAGAAAAACGGTGCGGTCGCGCCCGAGGTCATGATGCCGAGCACATGGGATGCGCCCTCGGTCCCCGGATACGCCGTGGTCAGAAGCTCGCAGCCGATGAAGAACGCATCCACCGCGATGAACGTGGCCAGCAAGCGCGCCAGGTTCGCGAACAGCTCGCGACCGCAATCGAACACGCCGGCCTTGCGCACCGCCGCCAGGACCACCATCAGAAGCGCCAAGCCGGAGTCGCAGGCCGATGCCACGAAGATGGGGGCCATGATGGCCGAGTACCAGCCCTCTTTGGCGATCTCCAGGCCGAAGATCCACGCCGTCACGCTGTGCACCAGGATGGCGACCGGCAGCGCCACGTACGACAGCATCTTCACCTTGCGCTCATCGCCGCGACGCAGCCAGATGATGTCCAGCACGTTGATGACCAGGTACGTCGTGATGACGCACATGTCCCACGCCAGCGGGCTGGTGAAGTTCAAATGGATGAACATGTTCCAGATGCGCTGGATGCCGCCCAGGTCGATCAGAATGAACGCGCCTGCGCACAGGATGCACACCGTGGAGGTGATGACCGCGGGCATGGACACGCGCTTGAACGACTCGATGCCGAACACGTGCGCCGAGCTTGCCACGATCAGGCCGCCGGCGGACAGGCCGACGAAGAACATGAAACACGTGATGTACAGGCCCCACGACACGCCGTTGGACATGCCCGTCACGCACAGGCCCTGCGTCAGCTGGAACAGGTAGGCGCAGAAGCCGATCATCATGATCGCCGCCAGAACACCGACGCCGATCTTAGACTGAGCCGAAAGTTTCATAACGGCACCCCTTTACTCGTCAAAGTAGAAGACTTGGGGCTTCGTGCCCTTCTCTTCCAGCAGAATATGCACGTTCTTGCCCTTCGTGGCGCGCAGCTGCGCCAGCTCCGAGTTCGGGTCGTCCAGATCGCCGAACACGCGGGCGTGCGTCGGGCAGCACACCACGCACATCGGCTCCTCGCCGGCATCGGTGCGCTCCTTGCACAGCGTGCACTTCTCCATCACGCCGCGGGTGCGCACGGGTACGCGCGCGTCGCCCCAGTTGAAATCGCCGTCACGCTGAGGGTCTTCCCAGTTGAACACGCGGGCGTTGAAGGGGCAGGCGGCCATACACATGCGGCAGCCGATGCATCGGTCGTAGTCGATCTCCACGCGGCCCTGCTCGTCTTTGTACGTGGCGCCGGTCGGGCACACCTTCAGGCAAGCCGGGTTCTCGCAGTGCTGGCACGCCAGGGGCACATAGGTGCGCGTCAAGTTGGGATACTCGCCCACGGCGCCGTCGATGGCATCGCAGCCCTCGGTGATCACGCGGTTCCACAGCATGCCGTCGGGCACGTTGTTCTGCATCTTGCAAGCGTTCGCGCAGGTGTGGCAGCCGATGCAGCGATCAAGGTTGATACCGATTGCAAGTTTCGTCATGGCATATCACCTACGCTTTCTTCACTTCGACAAGGGTGTCGTTGTACGGGATGGGCACGCCGGTGGGCAGGTACTCATCGCGCGGGTTCACGTGGTCGTTCGTGACGTTTTGCGTGTTCCCCTCCTCGATGTACTTGCTCCAGCCCGCTTCCCAGGTGCGGCAGGAGCCGGGGCGCACGGCGTTGTTCGCGCGCGCCACGCACTTGAACGAGCCGCGATCGTTGAACGCCTCCACCAGGTCCCCGTCGGCGATACCGCGCGAGGCCATGTCGACCGGGTTCAGCTCCAGCGTGGGCTTGGCGAACTGCTGCACCCACTTCGCCGCCTTGAAATGCGAGTGATTGGAGAAACGGGTGCGCGTCTGCGTGAACTGCAGCGGGTACTTCTCCGCCAGCGGGTTGCCGACGTACGCCTCGTTGTTCTCCTCCCAGTTCGGCCATGCCTGCTCGCAAGGCTTCCATGCCTCGTAGTACGGCTCCATGCGCGTGGTGGGGGTTTCGAACTTGAGGTCGGTGTAGGCGCGGCGCGGCTCGTCGACGTTGGCCATCTTCATGCTGCCGTGATTCTTCTCCAGCTCGGCCAGCGTGATACCCTGCTCGACAAGGTCCTCGGAGTGCTCGATCTGGTAGCGCACCAGTTCCTCCGCGGTCTTGGGCAGATACTCGCCCACGCCCATCTCCTCGGCGATAAGGCGCATGACGTCGAAGTCGGGCTTGCTCTCGAACAGCGGGTCGATGCACTTCGTCTGCAGGTTCACATGGTTGTAGTCGCTGCGCACGATCGAGTGCTCGACGGTGTCCTCGAACTTGCTGCACACCGGCAGCACGATGTCGGCGTACTTCACCGTGTCCTCGTAGTACATGCCGATATGGACGATGAAGTCCAGCGAATCGATCCATTCGCGCGTCTTGTTCATGTTCGCCCAGTACTGCTGGAACGTGTTACCCAACGAGATGATCACATGCACGCCGCCATCGCGATCGGGGAAGCGGTCGGAGCGGACGTCCAGCTCAGCGGGCTTGAACTGCTCGGGAAGCTCCCATTCGCCCAGCGTGACGCTGTAACCGCCGCCGCCGATGCCGTGGCCGATGCCGCAGCCGGGCTTGCCGATATTGCCCGTGAGCGACACCAACACCATGCCGGCATGGCCGATGATGTCGGGGTTGGAGTACTTGTCGGAGCCGCCCTGGCCGAACGCCAGGTATGCCGGGCCGCCCGTGGCGTACTTGCGCGCTACCTCGGCGATCGTCTCGGCGCTTGCGCCGCAAACGCCCTCGGCCCACTCGCACGTGTACGGACGCTGGTTGCGCTTGAGGCTTTCGAGCACGGTGATGGCCTTCTTGCCGTCAACGTCGAACGAGCCCTCGAGCACAGCGGTGGCAACGGCCTCGGCGTACGGGACCGCCGCGCCCTTGGCGCCGTCCCACACCATGAAATCGCCGGGGTCGACCGGCTCGCCGGTCTCCTCGTCGGTTCCCCAAGCCGCGCCCGTGCGCAGCAGCTTGCCCGTGGCCTCGTCCATGAGGAACGGGAACGACGTGTGCTCGCGCATGTAGGCTTCGTTGTAAAGCTTGTTGTCCAGGATGTAGCTGACCATACCCAGGTAGAACGCCGCGTCGGTGCCCGGGATCACGGGGATCCACTTGCTGGCCTTGCCGGCCGTGGTGGAGAAGTGCGGGTCGAGCACGATGATCTCGCAGCCGGCCTTCTTCGCGTCCAGGAACGTGTTGGATTGCATCATGGAGCTTTCCAGCAGGTTGGTGCCGGAGATCACGAGCGTCTTGGTGTTCACCCAGTCGCGCGTCTCGCTCGTGCCGCCGCCGAACACGTCGCCGCCGATGGCCGGCGCGGAGCCGTTGCCCGTGCCGCGGTCGATGCCGGGCTCGACGCCGGTGGCGCAGCCTAGAAGCGCGGGCAGGAAGCCGAAGCGTGGCTCGTTGGAAGCGGACATGTACACGGACTGCTTGCCGTACTTGTCCCAGGCCTTCCTCAGCTCGTCGCCCACCGTTTTAATGGCTTCGTCCCAGCTGATCACTTCGAACGAGCCTTCGCCGCGTGCGCCGACGCGGCGCATGGGCGACTGCAGGCGCTCATCGCTATAGACGTGCTGAATCTCGGAAATGCCCTTCACGCATACGTGGCGGTAGTACGGATCGACCGTGTCGTTGGGCTGGATCATGGCCAAGCGGCCGCCGCGCACCGTGCATTTGAGCGAGCAACGCCCCGTGCACATGAACTGGTGCAACGTGTATACGGTCTTCTCGTCGGCAGCCTGCTGCGTGGCGGCGCCCAGCCAGGCGCCGCAGCCGGTCATGGAACCGGCGGCAGCCAAGCCCGTCGCTCCCGCAACGCCGACCTTGAGAAAATCCCTACGGGTCAAACCGCGGCTTGCGCTTTGCGTTCCCGTCATCTCTCCTCCTCGGTTATCTCTCCGAAAGCATCGACCCCGTACCGCGCGCCTCCGCCCGTTTGCAACCGCGCGAAAGAAACGGCCCGAGATCAAGCTCCCCCATTCGTGCATACCATGGATGGCCAACCTCTCGAGCCGTATATTACTCTTATGTTGAACTAGTTCAATAGTTCAATGGTTATATTTTGCAAAGAATATCTTCTACCTGCGGAAACGTTTGCTTGTTACCTGTTGCAGCATGTGATTTCCCGACTTGTTTACCTTTTGAGCCCATAGAATCGGCAGCTGCAGCAGTGCAAGCCCGAAGCGTTTCCCGGCTACTTCGCCATATCCTTGCCCAGGTCGACGAAGCCGTCGGCCAAGCTGCTGGGCGCAAGGAGGACGCCCTTGCCGTCGCGGGCGCTTTCATAGGAAAGGTTCATGGCGCGCAGCTGCATGGCGCCCGGCTCCTCGTTGTACACGCGTGCCGCCTCCACGTACATCTCCGAGATTTCGCGCTCGACGTCTGCCAGCAGCACGCGGGCGTCGCGCTCGCGCTCGGCCTGGGCCTCTCGCGCCAACGAGTCCTGCAGCTCCTTCGGGATCTTGATGTTGCGGATCTCCACGGAGATGACGCTGATGCCCCACTCCTCGCACTTTTCGGCCATAAACTCCTGCAGCTCGTGATCGAGCTGGCGACGGCGGACGGAAAGCTCGGCGAGCGTTACCTGGCCGATGGCGTCGCGCACCGCCGTCTGCGCCGCGCGGCGCACGGCCTGCGGGAAGTTCGCCACCTCGAGGCACGCCTTCTCGGAGTCGTAGACCATCCAGAACAAGATGGCGTCAACGTCGACGCTGACCAGGTCGGACGTCAGCGCCTGCTCGGCGTAGAACGCCGTGGTGATGGTTCTGCGGTCGATATGCATCGCCACGGAGTCCACGAACGGCACGACCACGTACACGCCCGGGCCCGCGATCTTGCGGAATCTGCCGAAGCGCAGCAGCGCCACGTGCTCCCATTGCGCCGCCACGCGCAGCGTCGACGCGAGCAAAAGCCCCGCCGCCGCCGAGCCGAGCACGGTGAACACGCTCAGCCACGGCGACGAAAGGACGAAAACGGCGGCAAAACCCGCCGCGAACATAAGCAGGGCGAAGCTGTACACACCTACGCGGCTTGCATCCTTTTCGGTGATGATGTTGTCGGGTGACTCGTGCGACACGTTGGCAAACGCGACGTCCGCCTGCTCGCTTCCACGATGCCCGCGCTGCGGTCCGAACCTTCTCATACGAACATCCCCCCTGCCCGCTTCGCCACCGCCGCGGCGGCATCCGCCTCGGACAGCCCCAGCTCCTTGCATTGCTCCAGGAATTTGTCGATCAGCATATCCACCGCGGCTTTCGCGTCTTGCGCCTCGTAGCCGTTCGAGTTGATCTCGGCCACGAACGTGCCCTTGCCGCGGCGCGTGATGACGTAGCCGTCCTTCTCGATATCGCGATACACCTTGCTGACCGTGTTGTAGTTCACCTTCAGCGACGAGGACAGGTCGCGCACCGTCGGCAGCTTCATGCCGGGAGGAAACGTGCCCGATACCACCAAGTACACCAGCCTGTTGCGCAGCTGCATCCAAATGGGGATGCCGCTCTCCTCGTCGATGGTGATGAGACCCTTATCGGCGACCAGCGCGGATTCGCCGGTTTGCCTTGTGTTGGAGATCGCCGTCATGGCCCGCCCCGTTCCGTATCGATGCGTTTCGCTTAAGGCGCTTATGAGCCGTACATGCCCGGTTTCCTGCTTTCGCGCGGACCTGAAGCGCCTTGCGCCAGCGCGTAGTTTACCTAATGAACTATCATTATGTCATAATCAGCGAAATCGGGGTGTGCGAAGCCGCGAGCACCACGCAATATCGCAGGCACAGCCCGCCGGCCAACGTCGAGGCGGCGCTTATCTGCCGCAAGACCGGCACGGGGGCCACACGCGCGATCAAGTCCGCGAAGACCGGGATGACGAAGCCGCACAGCACGAGCCCGCCCCAGAAGATCCCTGCAAGCTGTCCCGAAAACAGCAGTTCGCAAGACCACTGCGCCGCGCCGCCCGCCAACCACCGCGATGCAAGGAACGCGACCAGCACGACAAGCTCCGCCGCACGCAACAGGCGGGCAGCGCCTTTCAGCGCCGGAAACCTTTGCGCTGATCCCGAAAGGATGAGAGCAGAGAGCGAGATAAAGGCGCAGCCGCAGCTTACGGCGGACACGACGAACAGCGCGACCAGAAGCCAGGTGTTCCAAAACTCGACGGCCGCCATCGACGACAGCAGCACGCCGGTATAACCCATCACGCCGACGGCCGCCACAGCACCGGCGATTTCCAGGAAGCGGAATAGATACGGCACGTCCACCTTTGCGGCGATCATTGCCGATACCGCCAACGAGAGCGCCAAACCCAGCATGATCAGCCATGCGCCCATCGACACGATGGAGCGCAGCGGGCTCTCGAACAGGTACCATATATCGAAGGGGTTCCCCAGATCGCAGAACAGCATAAGCGCCGCCAGCGCCAAAAGCCCGAAGGCGCCGAACATGCCGCATCGCGCGCAAAGCGGCACGCGACGCACGTCCCAGCCGGGGTTCGCGCGGACATCCATCACCGTGGCGCACAGGAACGCGCCTCCGGCCGTGCCCGCGAGAAACAAATACCAGATAGCGAAATCGCTGAACACGCGCACCCCTTCCCTTACCACGCCGCAGTATACCCAACCAACGGCGCAGCAGGCAAAAGCCGAAGGATCGCGGAAGGTCGCTGCCCATACATCCGGACATTTCGGGGACGTAGCACTAACTGTCCGGAATAGGGGACCGCTAACGGGCGTCCTCCCAGGGATGGGAAGTTAGATGCCAGCCGCCGCAATAGGGGCACTCGTAGATCTGCAGGCCGCGTTTGCCCTGCTTCTGGCACCAGGCAAGGTTTTCCTGCGCCTCTGCCAGCGTGGCGTAACGATTCTTTGATTCGCACGCCTTATATCGCTGGGCGCTGTCGCGCTCCTCCGCAAGGTGAGCATGGCGCGAATCTTCCCGCGCGAACACGTCGTCGAGCGCATCGAAACCGCCCAGCTGTGCGTTGAACTGCGCTTTCTCCTTCGCCCAAGAAGAGCGATTCTTCTTCGAGGCCATAGTCTCCCCCCTCAAAACAAATCACCTCACCATATACCAAGCTGCGCCGTTTTTCTCAAACAACTTCCGATACTACGAAACCGGTCATCGAACGGTTGGCGGCCATGCGCCGCGGCAAGCTATTTCGGACTCATTTTCTTCACCGATGTCGCCAAGTCCGACCCGATGCTCGCCACGCTGCTGGCCTGAGCTATAACCTGACAGCCATCACCGATGGCGCATTCGCCCCACCATCGCGTCGGCCCTGGTCATGAACTTCGGTATCCAGACGCTTGGCTGATACCTGCGCGCGATGGCCGTAATCGCCCTGGTCGCGCTCGTGTTCTTCCGCGAAAGCAAGGACGTGGACTTCGAGCAATAGTAATCCCGAGCGCCCCCAACTTAAGCCCGAGAGCGCGGGCCAAACTTCAAGCAGGTCTGTCCCGCTTTTGCTATTCTGCGGGCTTCACCACCGTAAGCTGCATTTTGAACGGGGTGACGCCGCGCACGCTGTGCGGGCTTCCCGAGGTCATGACGATAGATTGACCTGCGGAAAGCTGGTGCGGCACGTCGTTAACGGTGATTTCGCCCGTGCCCTCGAGCACTGTGATGAGCGCGTCGCCCGACGCCGCGTGGCTTGACATGCCCTCGTCGGCGTCAATGGCGAACACTGTCATTTTGCAGCCCGGCGTCTGCGACAACGTAAGGCTGTTCACGCGTCCCGGTTCGATTTCAACCAGGTCCTTCAGGGTGAAAATGCTTGCGTGCTCCAAGTTTTTAATGAGTTCTGCCATGGGGATTTCCTTTCTTGCTGCGTCATCGTGACACGTCGTTGACCTGCCACGATGCCTGTGCTTCTCACTACCTCTATCCTTCCGGCCACCGATATAAACCGGCTTAAGGATGAGCCCGCTCCAGCAAACGCTTACTTGTGCGCATTCAGCTGCAGCAGCTTGAAGCCTTCGCCGCCCGCGTCTTCCACGGCATGTTCAACATGCGCGGGGACACGCAACACCTGACCAGCCTCAAGCACAATGCGGCTTTCCGGCAGCACAACGCATGCCGCGCCCTCCACCAGGTAATACAGCACATCGCCGAAGTATTCTTCCTCGCTCACGCTTTCACCCGGTGCAAACGCCAGTAGCGTAAGATCGAACCCAGCATTGCGCGTAAGCACCATGCTCGACACCTGACCTGGGCGAATATCGATCATCTGAGCCAGCGACGTTGCGACATCGGTTGGTAAGTTGCGAAGCGGCATAAAAGCCTCCGTTCGTTCGTGGCCTTAAGAGTTGCGTTGCCTCGATTGCGAATATAAGCGAATCTTGCTTGTCAATGCCATCATGTAGCGAAAATGGCGACTCGGCGCCGTGTAGCGCCGCCCATTGGCAGGCGGCGCTACACGTAGTACAAAAAAGATCGCAGGCGCTCTTCGACGCTTTGGTCAAGCGCGCCGTCGAACGCCAAGTGCAAAAGCGGTGCCTGGCAAGGCACGCTCTTCAAACGCAGCATGATGTCGGCGTTCTCGTACATAGACGCCACCGCCACAACGCCGTCGGCCCTCTGGCCCGCCTGCACTGCCTTTGCGTACCGATACCGCGCATTCGCGCCTGCAAACTGACCCAGCGCGTCGGTTGCAATCTGGCGAAGCTGCGAATGGTCCGACGCATAGGCGGACATATCACCCAACGCGTCAGCCACTTGCTGCATCATGCCGACAAGCCGCTCAAGCACCGCGTGCCACTGGTCTTGCGGCAGCGTGCGCTGTTCCGCGCCGAACAGCGGGTCAGCCTCAACCGCCGCGCTCACTTCCAGCGGCTCCGTTGCCAGCTGCGGCTGCGCCGCCGCGTGCTCATGCGAACCGTCACAGCCGCCATGCGCGTGAGCGCATGCTGCTTCGCAACCGACAGCAAGCGCCTGCACGTCCGAAAGCGTGAGCGTCTGATCACGGTCTGATTCAGGCTGAGACGCCGGCACGTCCGGCAGGCCCACCGCCCTCGGTGCGCCGGTTTCGCCCAACATGGGCATGAGGCCGCCCACCACTTTGCCGTGCCTTGCCTCGTCGCAGCCGTCTTCCCAGACGAACAGCAAGTATTCGGCGAACGGGGCGCGCATCGCACGGTAGCCTTCGCCCTCCAAGCGGGCGAACAAACCGCCCGTGAGCTCTTCGCCGACAACCAGCGGCCACTCGCCCACAAGCGCAAGGGTTTTGCGAGGCGCTACAGGCACATCCTGCCAGCTTTCCCGGGCAGCGCTCGCCGCCGTCAACGCGTCTACCAAGGTCAGATGCGGTTTTGCGACGGTTTCCTGCAGCGCGGGCCGCGCAGCAGGCGCAGCCGCCCACACCACATCACCGGCAAGCACATGTACGAACAAGCCCTCGAGATCAGCCACATTGCACGGCAGCAGCTCCACATCGGGTGCCACAACACGCACGTCGCCATGCCCCTTCGCATCCAGTACGCTACGGATAACGCGGTCGAACTGCCCATCGGCTTCGCCGCCCTGCGACGACGGCAGCAACAACTGGCCGACGCGCCAACCACCTTCCGCACTCGCGACCGCACCCGCAGCGACATCACGTTCGACATGCCGCCCGTCAACAGCACCAGCACCTTCGCCGTATGCTTGCGCCGGGCCCTCAGAGCGCACGGCCGTACAACCATCGGCAGCAGCATCCCCATCGCCGCCTTCACCCACAGCTGCCAAGCTTACGCCCAGCAAGCTGGCAAACGAGTAGTATTCCTTGCTGGTGCACTCTTTGCGCCCCAGCTCCAACGTTGTCGGCGTGGGCACCAGCTCGCGCACGGGAACGCCCTGGTCGCGCAACCACTGCGCCGCAAGGGGGCCATACGGCCCGAACGATGGCAAGCCCGCTAACTCGCCTTCGCGCAGCGGCTCGCACGCCAAGTTCACCACGTGCCGCGACGTAGGCGTGCCGCGCAAATCCGCCGCCTCGTAATGCTCGATAGCGTTCAAAAACGCCTCCACGCGCGTTTCCACGCCCACCTTCGAATAATGCTCGTCCATCTCGATGTGCAGGTACGGCTTGCTCCCCATTTCCTCGGCGAACAGATGGCTGATCATGGTGTCGGGGCCGCAACCGTGGTTTGTCAGGTACACGGCGAACAGGCGCGGGTCGCGGCGAACGAGCTTCGCGCCTGAAAGGATATGCTGGCCGAACGGCCACACCACGCCAGGATAATCCGCGGATATGCCCAGGTCATGCGCATGCAGGTGACTTACGGTGATAACTTTCCAGCCTCGATCGAGCAGCAAGTCGGGTATACCCATGTTCAGCGCCGGGTCCACGATGCCGTAGTTGCGCGTGATCAGCACGATAACGCGCTCTCCTGGTTTCAGACCGGCCAGCAGCTGATCGCCCAGCTCCTCGGTTTTGCGCGTGAACTCCGTGACGGCGAACCCGCCGGCCAGCATGGCGCGCGCCGTTTCCTGCGGCGTGCGGCCAAGTTGCGCTCCGACCTGCAGCATGACCTCCGCCATGGCACCCTGTCCGAAATCAAGGTTCATCAGGGGATTCAACAGCGTGATGCCGTGGCCTTCGTAGTCCAGTTCGGACGCCACGATGGCCGGGATGGACTGCATATACGTGCACGCGTAGTTGTGCGGCACCGTCGACTTCAGATGGCGAATGGTGTGCACGCTGGGCATGAACACGTAATCGACGTCCATATCAAGCAGCTGCGCCATGTGACCGTGCACCAGCTTCACGGGGTAGCATGTCTCGCCTTGTGCGCTTGCCTGCGCAAGGCGTACCGTCTCCTCATCGGATGCGTCGGTCAGCACCACGTTGAAGCCGAGCTGCTTGAAGAAAGCGTTAGCCATGGGAAATAGCTTGTGCAACATCAAGCAGCGTGGGATACCCACCGTTTTCTTCGCCGGGTCGCGCGTGGGGTCGTAGCCTTCGAGGAACATCTCGTCGACTTTATGGAAGAACGCGCGGTTTGCGGCGATTTCGGCCGGGTCGATGCGGCGGGTTTCGTGCGAGACGCCCAAAAGGTCCCAGCCCTTGAAGTTAGAGAGCACATTTTCCCGTCGGCAAACGCACGAGCTCGACACCGTGGCTGCACCATGCGCCACACCAGCACTTTCACCGTTTTGCACCGGTTCTAGCACGCCCTGGGACTCCGCAGCCAGCAGCGCTGCACCCACGGCACCCGAAACGGCGAACCACGGGCTGACCGTAAGGCTCTCGCCCGCATACGCGCGGAAGGCCGCCACGATGGCGGGGTTGTAGGCAACGCCGCCCTGCAGCACGATGCGCTGCCCCACTGGTTTGGCGTTCACCACTTTGTGCAGGTAGTTGCGCACCACCGACAGGCACAGGCCGGCAGCAACCTCGGACTTGGTCGCGCCTTTCGCCAAAGCGGCATTGATAGCGGTTTCCATAAACACCGTGCAACGTTCGCCCAGTTCAACGGGATATTCCGCCGAAAGCGCCAGCGATCCGTAATCGGGAAGCGCAATGCCCAGGCGCGCCGCTTGCTCTTCCACGAAACTGCCCGTGCCCGCCGCGCACACCTTGTTCATTTGGAAATCGGCCACCTGGCCAGCAACCAGGCTGATGTACTTAGAATCCTGCCCACCGATTTCGAACACAGTGTCCACTTGCGAGTCAGCCGCAGCGGCAGCGCGCGCTTGTGCGGTAATCTCGTCGCGTACGGCATCGGCTCCGATGAGCTTGCCGATCATGGTGCGCCCGCTGCCCGTCACACCCGCGGCCACTACACAGGCGCGATCGCCCACGCGCTGCGCCAACGAGGCAAGCCCGTCGCGCACGGCCTGCTTGGGGTTGCCGCGCGTGCGCAGGTACTGCGCGTCCAGCAGCACGCCATCAGTGCTGACAAGCACAAGGTTTGTGCTGGTAGATCCCACGTCCACGCCCAGCACCACTGGCACGGGAGCACCTTGTTCCAGCGCATCCACCACCGCCGAGCGCGGCACCGCGCCACCTTCGCGGGCAGGCGAACCCTGCGGGTTCCACGGGCTAGGAGCCAACGCAAAACCGCAGTTCGGCGTGCAATCAACCTGCGGCAGCCGAGGCAGTCGCGGCAGATCGTCGGCCTGCGCAGCCTGCGATCCCTCAAGCGCAGAGCGCAAGGCGGCAAGCGACGCAAGCCCCGCGGACGCGCCACTTGCCGCGCCCGCGCCCGCAACATGCAAACCCGCGCCATCGCCCGCAGCAATGCGTTCGTCATCGCGCCCGCCCGCGCCTTCCGCCGCTGCCAGCGCCGCGCCCACCGCTTGCGCGCACACAAGCTTCTCGTCCGCGAGCAATTCGCCTTCCGCCAGGTCAAACACCTCGCGCACCGCACGAACCACGCCAGCGTTCTCCAGCACGCCGCCAGCCAGCGCCACCGGCTTTTCAACCGGCAGATTACGCACAATAGTGGCCTTGAACGCCTTCACCGTCGCATGGCACAAGCCTTGCAGGATGTCCTCAACGGGCACGCCCTCCTGCTGGCGGTGAATGATGTCGGTTTTGGCGAACACGCTGCAACGGCCTGACAAACGCGGCACGCTTTGCGCACGTGCCACCAGATCAGAGTAGCTTTCCAGCGGCAACCCCAAGCGCTGCATCTGATCCTCGAAAAAGCTGCCCGTACCCGCCGCGCAGCTTTCGTTCATAGCGAATTCCGGCGCCGAACCATGAGCAAAACCCGTAGCGAACACGCCCGACTGCGCGCCCATCCCAATCACGCTCGCCGCCTGAGGTGCAAGCGCCCGCACGCCTTTGACCAGGGCCGGAACCTCTTCCAGCTCAAGCACGGCGGGAACAGCGGCGCGCAACATATCCGCGCCGCTGCCTGTAACAACCGCGCGGCCGCATTCGCCAGGCAAATCACCCGCATCCGCAAGCTCGCCTAGCAGAGCACCCAGGCACGGCAGCGGCGAGCCCTTATGAGCGCGGCGCAGCACGCGCGGCACAGCGCCGTTCGCATCAACCACCGCCATCTTCACCGACGATGCACCTATGTCGATTCCCAAGTAATACACGCGAACCCCTTCAGTTTCCCGCTAGAAACAACCACTCCGCAGCGACGTTTATACGTTGGCCTTATACGCTTCAAATTCGCTCAGAAACTCGTCGCGATCCAGGCTGCGCACCTGGCACACGTCTTCGAATGTGACCAGGTCAACAATGGGGTTATCGAGCGAAAACGGGAAGCCCTTCGACTGCAGGAACGCCTCAAGCTTCGGCTCGTCCGCGCACAGCTGGCGCATCGTTTTCGTTGTATCCATTATGCAAATCCTTTCAGAGAATCAATGCCGTGCCATGCGCAGCAGAGCTCACGCCTTGTTCCGGAATCGCGACAACTCACCCGATCCCTGTCGCGCCTGTCACGCTCACGCCGCCGTCTTGCACGTCGGCCAGGTTCACGCGCTCAGCACCCAGCAGGCGCGCGT
>CALEWN010000278.1 GCA_937925385.1 uncultured Senegalimassilia sp. | reverse complement strand
AAGTCGCGGCGCTTCTTGCTGTCTATCGACGGTTTCCCGGGGTCGGGCGCGGCAGCGGCTTCCGCGCCCCGCTGCCCGTTATACGCGCAGGAACGCCTCGTAGCCGCGCTCGGCCTCGTAGATGTCGGCTTTGCTGGTGGCCTCCCAGGGGCTGTGCATGGAGAGCACCGCCACGCCGGAGTCGATGACGTCCATGCCGTACTTCGCGGGGATGTACGCGATGGTCCCGCCGCCGCCGGCGTCGACTTTGCCCAGCTCGCAGGTTTGGAACTGCACGCCGGCGTCGTCCATGATCTTGCGGATGCGCGCCATGTACTCGGCGCGGGCGTCGTTGCTGCCCGACTTGCCGCGCGCGCCCGTGTACTTGTTGAACACCAGGCCGTGGCCCAGGTACGCGCTGTTCTTCGCTTCGAACACGCTGGCATAGGCGGGGTCGAAGCCGGCGGAGACGTCGGATGAGAGCATGGCGGATGCGGCCAGCGCGCGGCGCAGCGGCAGCATGCCGCCCTCGCCGGCAAGCTCCATGATCTCGGCGATGGTGTTCTCGAAGAACTGCGAGGCCATGCCCGTGGCGCCTACGCTTCCGATCTCCTCCTTGTCCACAAGCACGCACACGGCGGCGCGGTCGAGCTCCTCGCCGGCGACGGCAAGCTGCGCCACCAGCGAGGTATAGGCGCACACGCTGTCGTCCTGGCCGTAGCCGAGCACCATGCTGCGGTCGAAGCCCAGGTCGCGGGCGCGACCGGCGGGCACGACCTCAAGCTCGGCGGACAGGAAGTCCTCTTCCTCGATGTCGTACTTGTCGGCAAGCAGCTTGAGGGCGAAGGCCTTCACGGGGTCCTTCTGCTCCTTGGCTTCGCCGTCCTCGTCGCGCACCACCAGGGGGCGGTTGCCGACCAGGATATCAAGCGCCTCGCCTTCCACCACTTCGTTGGCCTTTTTGCCCATCTGCTGGTTCGCCAGGTGGATGAGCAGGTCGGAAATGCAGAAAACGGGATCGTCGGCATCCTCGCCGATCTTCACGTCCACCACGCTGCCGTCCTTCTTGGCGATCACGCCGTGCAGCGCCAGCGGGACGGTGACCCATTGGTAGTGCTTGATGCCGCCGTAGTAATGGGTGTCCATGAAGGCAAGCTCGCTGGATTCGTACAGCGGGTTCTGCTTGACGTCCAGGCGCGGGCTGTCGATGTGCGCGCCCAGGATGTTCATGCCGTCGGTCAACGGACGGGCGCCCAGTTGCATCAGGATGACGGCCTTGTTGCGCATGGTCGCCCACACCTTGTCGCCGGGGACAAGCTTGCGGCCTGCGGAGATGGCGGCGTCCAGGCTTTCATAGCCCGCGGCCTCGGCGCTGCGGATGGCGGCGGCGGAGAACTCGCGCTCGGTCTTGTTCTCGGAGATGAAGTCGATGTAGCCGGCGGCAAGCTGCTCAAGCTCGGCCAGCTGGTCCTCATCGTAGCGTTTCCACGCGGATTCGCGTTCCATATACGCTCCTTGCATTCGGGGATCGTTGCTCGCAGACGATAGTACGCCAACCGGGGCGGGCATGCTAGGTGGGGAAGGGGTGCAACCGGGAAAGCCGACAACTGCGCCGGCTGCGTTTATGGTTTGCGAAGAAGGTAACGGATTCCACGCATTTCGCGAAAGCGGGGCGAACAGGGCGTGCGGCGGGGGATAATCATAGCGATTGTCTTCAAATTCGAAAGGCGGCTGCATGCTGCAACTGATAAACGTGTGCAAGTCCTACACCACTGCGGACTTCACGCAAACCGCGCTCGACCATGTGTCGGTGGCTTTCCGCGACAACGAGTTCGTGGCGGTGCTGGGGCCTTCGGGTTCGGGCAAGACCACCATGCTCAACATCATCGGCGGCCTTGATCATTACGATGGCGGCAACCTGCTCATCGACGGTGTGTCCACAAGCGAGTACAAGGACCGCGATTGGGACGCGTACCGCAACAACCGCATCGGCTTTGTGTTCCAGGCCTACAACCTTATTCCGCACCAGACCATCCTGGAAAACGTCGAGCTGGCCCTCACGCTTTCCGGCGTGTCCCGCGCCGAGCGCCGTCAGCGCGCCGTCGAGGCGCTCGGTCGCGTGGGGCTTGCCGAGCACGTGAACAAAAAGCCCAGCCAGCTTTCCGGCGGTCAGATGCAGCGTGTCGCCATCGCCCGTGCGCTTATCAACGACCCCGAGATTTTGCTGGCCGACGAGCCAACGGGCGCGCTCGATTCCAAGACCAGCGTGCAGATCATGGACCTGCTCACCGAGATCGCCGACGATCGCCTGGTCATTATGGTCACGCACAATCCCGAGCTGGCGCAGCGCTACGCCACGCGCATCGTCACCCTGGCCGACGGCGTCATCCGCGACGACACCCGCCCGTTCGACCCGGCGGCCGAGAACAGCCCGCGCCGCGCCGCCAAACAGGCCCGTCGCACCAGCATGTCGTTCCTCACGGCGCTTTCCCTGTCGTTTAAGAACCTGCTCACGAAGAAGGGCCGCACGCTCATGACGGCGTTCGCGGGCAGCATCGGCATCATCGGCATCGCCGCCATCTTGTCGCTGGCCAACGGCGTGAACAGTTACATCGCCAATGTGGAAGAGGAGACGCTTTCCGAATACCCGTTGCAGATCCAGGACCAAGGGTTCGACATGACCAGCATGATAGGGCTGGGAAGCGGCGTGGAAGGCTCGTCGTCGGAGAAGGCTCAGGACGATGCGTCGGATGACGGTTCCGATAAGCCCGTGCACGAATCGAAGATGATCGCGAGCACGTTCGACAGCATCGGCAGCAACGACCTGGCGTCGCTGAAGGAGTTCTTCGATTCGGGCGAATCGGGTGTGGAGCCGTACGTGAGCTCCATCGAGTACGGGTATAACGTTACGCCGCAGATCTTCGGCTCCGACACGTCCGGCGGCGTGCGTCAGGTGAACCCGGACAAGTCGTTCAGCAGCATCGGCTTGGGTTCGTCCACGGCCTCCAACGGCATTATGTCGTCGATGATGAGCACCGACATCTTCTACAAGCTGCCCGACAATATGGGCATGGTTGAGGGTCAATACGACGTTATGGCAGGTCATTGGCCCGAAAACTACGACGAGATCGTGCTGGTGCTCACCCCGGGCGGCAGCGTGAGCGATTTCATGCTCTACTCCATGGGTTTGCGCGATCATGCCGAGCTCGAGAACATGGTGCGTGCTTTCGCCAACGAGGAGGACGTCAACGCGCCGAGCGACAGCCTGTCGTTTTCCTGCGACGACCTGATGGGCGTCACCTTCAAGCTGGTGAACGCCGCCGATTTCTACCAGCGTGATGACGAATACGGCGTGTGGAAGGACAAATCCGGCGACGATGCCTACATGAGGAACCTGGTTGATAACGGGGAAACGCTGAAGATCGCGGGCGTCGTGAAGCCGAAGGAGGGCGCGAAGATCACCTCCCTGCAGACGGGGCTGTACTACCCCTCTAGCCTGGTGAACCATTTGATCGACCAAGCGGGCAAGACCCAGATCGTGCAGGACCAGAAGGCGAACCCGGCAACGAACGTGATCACGGGCAAATCGTTCGCCGATGAGGAAAGCGACCAGAAAAACGGCAACGGCTTCGATATGTCCAGCCTGTTCACCATCGATGGGCAGAAGCTGCAGAGCGCCTTCACGTTCGACGAGAGCGCGCTGACCGCGGGACTGCAGGACGCCGATCTGGGCGCCAGTATGGATTTATCGGGCATGAACCTGGATCTTTCCAGCTTGCCAGCCTTTGACGCATCCTCTATCAGCATCGACCCGAGTGCCATCGACGTGAGCAAGCTGAACCTTGACTTCAGCGGGTTGGACATCAGCTTCGATGGCGTGCAGCCCACCATTAAAACCGACGTGCTCACCGCCGGCGTCATGGGCATCGTGCAAGGGTACCCTGCATGGCTGGCGGCGCATCCGGAATATGCGGGCAGCGTCGATACGGCCGTGGCGGCATATCTAGCCGATCCCGCCACGCAGGCCGCCATGCAGCAGATCATCGCCGACTCCGTCGATTTCAGCGGCATGTCAAGCCAGATCGAGCAGCAGCTGCGCGATCAGCTTTCGCAGCAGATCGGCCAGCAGCTCCAGCAGCAGCTGCTTCCGGCACTGACCCAGGCCATCTCCTCGCAGCTGCAAACGCAGCTCGGCGCTGCCATGCAAACCTATATGCAAAGCGCCATAGCACAGGTGATGACCCAGTTCGCAAGCGCGATGCAGCAGCAGGTGTCCGCCGCGATGAACTCGTATATGACCAGGCTCGCCGGTAACATGTCCAGCGCTATGGGCATCGACCAGTCCGCGTTCGCCGATGCCTTCCAGATGAACATGGACGAGAACGAGCTTGCCGAGCTCATGGCAAGCCTCATGTCCACCGAGCAGTCCAGCTACGACAACAACATGAAGAAGCTCGGCTGGGCCGATTACGCCAAACCTGCCAGCATCGACATCTACCCGAAGGATTTCCCCAGCAAGCAAAACGTCATCGACATCCTCGACGCCTATAACGACCGCATGGAGGCGAACGGCGAAGAGGGGAAGGTGGTCAGCTACACCGATATCGTGGGCGCGCTGATGAGCTCGGTCACCACCATCGTGAACATGATCAGCTACGTGCTGGTGGCGTTCGTCGCCATCTCGTTGGTGGTCAGCTCCATCATGATCGGCGTGATCACCTATATCAGCGTGCTCGAGCGCAAGAAGGAGATCGGTATCCTGCGCTCCATCGGCGCCAGCAAGGGCGACATCAGCCGCGTGTTCAACGCTGAGACCATCATCGTGGGCTTCACGGCCGGCGTCATCGGCATCGGGCTGACGGCGCTTGCCTGCATACCCGCCAACGCCATCGTGTATTCGCTGTTCGACGTCCGCAACGTGGCCATCCTGCCGTGGCAGGCGGCAGTGGTGCTCGTGGGTATCAGCATGCTGCTCACGTTCCTGGCGGGCCTTATCCCCTCAAGCGCTGCCAGCCGAAAGGACCCGGTCGAGGCCCTGCGGTCGGAATAAGGCGACCGCGTTCGGTAACGTTTCTAGCGGCAGGCCATGCTTTCCGCTACACTGCAAGGGTTGATTGTGAGCGCCCGGCGTATCGCTACGCCGGGCGTTTTTTGCGTTACGCGCGCCGCGACGCGCGGTTTGGAGGACGAATGGAACGCGAGAAGTTTGGAACCCGTCTTGGGTTCATTCTGGTGAGCGCAGGCTGCGCCATCGGCTTGGGCAACGTATGGCGCTTCCCCTATATCACGGGAGAATACGGCGGGGCGGCGTTCGTGATCATGTACCTGGTGTTCCTGGCCATCTTCGCGCTTCCGGCCCTCATCATGGAGTTCGCCGCCGGCCGCGCAAGCCAGCGCTCTATCGCGCGCAGCTACGATGTTCTTGAGCCGGCGGGCACGAAGTGGCATGCGTTCAAGTGGCTGGCGCTTGCCGGCAACTACCTGCTCATGATGTTCTACACCACCGTGGGCGGCTGGATGCTCGCCTTCGTGGTGAAAAGCGCCTCCGGCGAGTTCGTGGGGCTGGAAAGTTCCCAGGTGGCCGACGTCTTCAACGGCCTGCTCGCCGACCCGGTGCAGCTTGCCGTGTACATGCTCATCATCGTGGGCGTGGGTGTGGGCGTCACGCGCGCCGGCGTGCAGAAGGGCGTGGAGCGCGTGACGAAGGTCATGATGATGGCCCTGTTCGTGGTGCTTGTGGCCCTGTGCGTGCGCGCGGTTACGCTGCCGGGCGCGGCCGAGGGCCTGCGCTTCTATCTGATGCCCGATTTCAGCAAGATGTTCGCCGGCGCCACGCTGGCCGAGCAGCTGGCAACGTTCGGCGATGCCGTGTACGCGGCCATGGGCCAGGCGTTCTTCACCGTCTCGGTCGGCATGGGCGGCATGTCCATCTTCGGAAGCTACATCGGCAAGGACCACACGCTCACGGGCGAGGCGGTGCGCGTGGCCGGCCTCGATACGCTCGTAGCGCTGATGGCGGGCCTCGTCATCTTCCCGTCCTGCTTCGCGTTCGGCGTGGAGCCGGGTTCGGGTCCGGGCCTGGTGTTCATCACACTGCCCAGCGTGTTCAACGAGATGCCGTTCGGCCAGCTGTGGGCCGTGCTGTTCTTCGTGTTCATGACGTTCGCCGCGCTGTCCACGGTCATCGCCGTGTTCGAGAACATCATGAGCTTCACCATGGACCAGTGGGGGACGCCGCGAAAGAAGGCATGCCTGGTCAACGGCGTGCTGCTGGCGGTGCTCAGCATGCCGTGCGTCTTGGGCTTCAACGTGTTGGCGGGCTTCACGGTCCCGGGCATCGGCGACATCCAGGCCGTCGAGGACTTCCTGGTGTCGAACAACATCCTGCCGTGGGGCGGCCTGCTGTTGGTGCTGTTCTGCACGCGCAAAAGCGGTTGGGGCTGGGAGGGCTTCCTGGCGGAGGCCGACACGGGCAGCGGCTTGAAGTTCCCGCGATGGGCACGTGGCTACGTGACCTACGTCATCCCCGTGGGCATGCTCATCGTGTTCGCTATGGGTTACGCTCCCATCATCGCGAAATGGGCGGGGCTGGGCTGATAAGGCTTCGAAATCGTATATCGCGCCTGGTGGGGCCGCTGGGGAACCGGCGGCCCTTTTTGCTGCCTGAGAGCGCTTTCCTCCGTACGTTTCTCCACATTCTCCGCTATTTGCCGGCCCGCCCTCGCAATCGGACCGTTG
>CALEWN010000277.1 GCA_937925385.1 uncultured Senegalimassilia sp. | reverse complement strand
TTTTCTTAACCCAATCGCTACCTGTTTTGAAGCAATAGGGGTGCCCGGTGACGTTTTGCAGGGACGGGCCGTTCTCGCTGTTGCCCGCAAAAAGCGCGTTGAGCAGCAGCTGCACCAGAATATGCTCCGGCACATTGCGGCTTGGCACCTGTTTTGGAAGCAGGCTTGTCGCCACGTCGGCTGGCTCCAGATTCTCATCCTCGATAACACCGCCGTAGCTTTTCTCGAAATGATCGCGGAGCCCCCTCACCGACACAAGGCCTTTTGGGGCAAGGATATAGAACGGATCGTCCCCGCCTTGACCGAGGATCGAGAGGATATACGGGGCGCCAAACGCCTCGAAAACGCGCGATGACCAAGAAAAACGACCTTTGCCCTCTTTCGTCACCTCGAACACGTCATACCGCCCGTCAAACTCCTCGTGCGCCAAGGAAATGCTCAGCTTGTTAGTCAGCAATGCCATCGGTAAACCTCCTTATAGCCTGAATCGCCGTTTCATCAAACGAGCAATCGCCTTTGACGAGAGCAGGCACCACAAGAAGCCTTCGCCCGTCTTTTGAGCGGTGCGTCTCCCGATAATCGCCCTTGTCAGGGGGCAAAACGTTAGCGACGATGGCCTTCTTGGCGTCAATCGCCTCCATTTTCGCGAACACCCAATCGATCAGCTTCTCCGAGTCCCATCCCGTTCTGTCCGACTGCTTTTTCCAGTGCTTGAAATCGATGAACACCTGCTGATTACCCAGCGTGCCGGGCAACATGAAGTCGAATTTCTCGAACCTGAACGCGTCGTCGATATCCGCGACCGCAATGCCGCTTTGCTCGAGGACGAAACGCCCGCACACTTCGCCAAGGCGCCCCTTGTAGATGCTTTCGGCGACGATGGGGGTCATGATCCTTGTCGAGGCCTCCCATTTCGTAGCGTATCCGCACTGCTCGAAATAGCTCCGCATGCCAGGGATGCGCACGAGCGCGTCCAGGCGCGCCGCCTTCTCGCTCACTTCGAAGCTTTTTGCGCCGACGGGCGGATCGAAGAGCACCTCGACCGACGCGAAATCATCTTTCGCGATGTACCGATACGACGTCCTTTTCGCATCAAGCTCGACGTAATAGCACCGCTCCATATACGGGGCCTCGCTCCAACCGTCGGGAAGCGTCGGGTACTTGAGAACCTGATTCCCCAGGTCAAACCACGCCTTGCGAGCATCGTCCCGCCAGCCGGAGCCCAAAAGCGAGTTAATGCAGGCCCGCGACCTGTCGGACGCGCGCACCGCCCTGTGCTGCAAGCGCTTAACGCCCTTCGAAGGCTGAGGAATCGGCTCATCAAACGCGTCCACCAACGCCCCGAACTCGGGCGTGAACGTAAGCCCGCACGACTTCAGCACGCCCAAGGGAACGCCTTCCATAAGGCGGGCGTCGGCAAACAGCCTGATCACCGGCATCTTCATGTTCGTCCTGCTCAAACGGCCCACAGCCTGATACACCTGCTTTGCCCCGAACAGCCGCGCGCTATCGGTTGCCTTGTAGCCGTAGTCCAGCCCGGAACCGGCAAGCGCGCGCAGCGCCTCCGAAACGCTCCTGAGCAACGCCCCTCTGCTGATTTCGGCATTCTCGTACAGGTACTCGCACCCCAAAATATGGTGCACCACCTGGTATTCGTCCACTTTCTCGTCCCCGGTGATTACCGGGGATGTATGGGTTGGGGCTTCCACGTACAGGCAATCGAAATCCATTTGCCCAGATGCGGGGCGATCGTTGATTTGAACGGGGGTTGCGCCTTCGGGAATCTTGTATTGCAGGTTTTGCCCCGCACCCGCGGATTGATACGCCGTGATCACGAACAGCTTCTCGCCCGCCGCCAAACGCGAAAGCGCCTGCTTCTTCGCGCGTTCAAACTCCTCGTTGCCGCCGCCGAGCACGCAAAACGCATCGTCCACGTTGCCGTCGATCCCTAGCTGCTCGAAAACCATCCCGAACATGTCTTTGAGCTTCATCAGGTCGAACCCGCTTCCGCCGGCCTTCGGCAACGCGTTCAAAACGCAGAGCATGGCGCGAGCATCATCGGCTTCCCAGAACTCCTTGAACGCGGCGCAAACCTTCAGCACTCGCCGCTGCCCGAACGTCGAGCGTCCGTCATCGGTGGAAAAGTCCATCGCAACCTTGTTGAAAGCCTTGCGAGCAACCGCTGCATCATCGAACACGGCAAGCCACGCCTTCTCGCTGTACTCCCCCTCGGAGTCCACGTCGGAAATCTTGCTGACGCGAATCTCGACGTTGTCGTAGCGGCTTACGCTGCGTTGGTAGTCTTCCTCGATTCCTTGTCGCTGGGCTGCATCCAGCAAGATGCAGCGGTCGCCGAGAGCCGCCTTGATGTAATCGATGTCGTAATTGCCCAGAACAGACGGTATATCCAAGGACGCAGAAATGCCCACCACGAAGTTGCGGCGACTCAACTCGATGAGTTTGCGCTCTGCCGTGCAAGAAAGCGCACAGCGCTCCATACGCGTTAACGTGTCATGCTTCGCGGACTCGGTAAACGCGTGCACCCTGAAGCCCTTGTGATACAAGCTCAAATCTGCCGGATCATCGTCCCTTGCCCCGTCATCGACCGCCGCGCGACGCGCCCGCTCCTCATGCGCCATCTCGATAACGCGGCGGCGCGCCGGGTTCAGCTCGCCATGCACCTCGTCCATCATGTTCAGCTCGGACAACACTGTGCCAACAGCCTGGTCAAAACTGATTTCGGGACGCTTTCCCTGATCGGCGTCCTCGGCCACGACCGCCTGGTAGTTCTCAGCGACGCGGGCGATCCAGCCGACGATCCACCTGACAAGCCCTTCGAGCCTGCCCAGCAGCAACGGGACCGAGTAGGAATCGACTTCACGTAGCCCCGTTATCGAAGCCTCGCCCCCAGCATAGGGCGGAGTACCCGAACCGAATTCGATGGTGTTCTGGCTTTCAAGGAAACGGATCGCCGACCATGAACTGTCTTCGACATCGACGATATGGCTTTGGAAGTCGTTGAAGAGAAACGGCTGGTTCCTATAGCGCAGCCTGTCGCTCAGGCGGAACTGTTTGTCCAGGTGCAGTTCGAGATACGCCTCTTCCGCGGCACTCACGATGGCGCCGAACTCCGCGCGAAGCTCAGGCCCGCAGCCGATCCTGCTCGAAGGGCTGCGGAACAGCTCGCTCGTGAACGCCGCACCCGCATCGCCGTCGCCACGCTTGACGCCTATCTGGCGACCCTCGAGCGCGCGGCCCATAAGCATGCGGAACATGCTTACCATGTCCGCCATTTTGCTAACGCTTTCGCGAATCAGAAAGTCGTTGATGACGCTCTTCGATAGCTCGAACTCGTCGATGATCACGACTGATCCCTTTAGCAAGTCGCTTTCCCAAATGCTTTCCGACGGCTCGATGATGGGGGAGTTTTTCACCAGCAGCTTGTTCACGCTCATGAACAGCACGCGCTTCTTGTGCGTCAGGACCGACGGATACAGCACTCTCAGCCATTCCCACCAGGCGCTTTTCTCGACAAGTTCGCGTTTCTCCTGCCGCGTCATCAAGCGGTAGCCGTCTTCATCAAGCTTGCACATGGACGCAAATACCGACGAAATGTGTCGTCGAAGCTTGCCCTCGGCCTTCTCCGCTTCCTCCTCAGCACCTTCGATCGCCTTGCGCCGCGCGGCGCCAACACACAACGGTAGACCCCTTGTCTCCTCGAGAATCCGTTGCAGCCTCTCCGCTTCTTGCAGCTCGGGAAGGTTCCGAATGTCGAATTCGACCTTGATGAACGTGCGCTCATTCGACCCAGGATTCTTGGGTCCTTTTTTCCAATAGGAGAACGAAGTGCTCGGCATAACGCCTTTCGCAGCGTCGATATTGCTTTGGAACATCCCGAGATTCGACTCGAGCTTCACCACGTATGCAGCAAGTTCGGGATGGCCGCGCTCATCGAGGATTTGCAGCAACTCGTCAACGGGAAGATTCCGCTTCACGTTCGTCACGAAGACGAACCGCCTGCACTTCGGCCCAAGCGCTATAAGCTGATCAGCGATATGGCTCATGGACGAGTACGTCTTGCCCGCGCCAACCGGACCAGCCAGCAAAAGCAGCCCGCATTGCTCGGGGTCAACGCTGACGGACCGGCCCAAAACCCGCTCAATCCCCGAGCGCTTCCTTGCTTTCTCCGTTTCCGCCACACCTGCCTCCAATCGTTTCCGCTAGGCTTCGATCTCCCCCACCATCTGCAAAAAGGGCAAGCTTCGTCAGCGCATCATCGAGTTTGTTCAGCATCCGCTGCTCCTCCTCGCGCTTTGTCACCCGCTCCTTCCGCTTCCCGCTTTCCAGCCATTTGCCGTTAACGTGCTGCCCAGCGCTGAATCGCTGCGCAATTCGGCATGCCGAACCACGCCGGAAGATCATCACCTGGCCGATGGGCAGAGCTTGAACTTCGCTCACAGGCATATCCGCACGCTCCGACAACTCGCGCGCCGTCTTGATATCGTTAACGCCCAAGTACAGCACCGTGTCGCAACATCCGATGATGGTCTGCGCCGCCGCACCGTAACGCGCCTCAAGCTGCGCCGTGGCCTGGCAGATGAGGGTGATCCAGATATCACGGCTGCGGACCGCGGCGATGATGGTTTCGAAGTTTGGGATGGGTGCCTGGTTGGCGAAATCGTCAAGGATGACGCGAACCGGCACCGGCAGTCGGTAACCCGTTTCCGGCGTTCCATCGGCAACGCGACACAACTCCTTGAAAAGCTGCGTATAGAAGATGGAAGTGAGGAAATCGAGGCTTCGATCCGTATCCGATACCACTACGAACAGGGCGGTCTTGCGTTTCCCGATGTCTTCGAATCGAATGGGGTCGTAATCGCCATCAAGGATGCTCAGCACCCCGGAGTTCGCAAGATGCGTCAACTTACCGGCGGCTTCCATATAGATGCAGGCCGTGGTTTCAACGGCAGGGGCAAGCTGCTTGAAGCGTTGCCATGCCTTGGTTCCTTCGCCCCGATAAGGCGCGTGGCTCCGCACAGGATTTCCCCGATCCCACTTGATACCGGTTCGCAATCGCTCAAAAGCATCGTCGAGAGCGTTCCTGCAGTTCGCACCACGTCCGTCAGTCGCGAAAAACGCCTCATCAAGCAAATCGACCAACTCGCGCATAGTGATAGGGTCACCATTTTCGGCAATCTCCCGCATTGCGCGAAGGTAGCCGATAAGTGCCTTGAACAGCACCGCCGTCGAATCGTCCCAAAACGGATCGCGCGAAAAACGACCGGTACTGTTGATGAGCGCTTCAACGAAGAAGTCGACGTCGTCATCGTTGCGCAGGTACGCAAACGGGTTGTACCCGTTCGACACGCCCGGACGCACCAGATCGAGCCGCTGTACCTTGTAGCCTGCCGCCCGAAGCATGGGGCCAAGCTCGTCGCACAGATTGCCCTTCGGGTCGGTGATGACGTAGCTGGAATTCAGCTGCATGACATTGGGCTTCACGACCCCCTCAGTCTTGCCACCGCCCGGCGTGCCGAAAACGACCACGTTGTTGTTAAGTTGCGTCTCGTACATATCGGTGCTCACCGCGACGCCCTCCGCAAGGATGGTGCCGGGCAAATCCTGCTTCGGATCAACGCGCCTGGCCATCGCAGCGCACCCCCTCGTAATCCCAATCCGCGGAAACGCGGTCGATGATCCCGAACGATTTCGCCTCGTCCGGTGTCAACCAGGTATCGCGATCGGTTGCTGCCTCGATAGCCTCAAGTCCGCGCCCCGTAGCTTCAGCTAGCACGCCTGCTAGCATCTCCTTCTTCCTGATGACGGAACGAGCGGCGATTTCGATATCGCTCACCTGCCCGCTAATGCCCGACATCGGTTGATGTACCAGGATGTCCGCATGCGGGGCAGCTGACCGAAAGCCGGGTTCGCCGCACGCCAGGATGACCGCCGCCATGCTTGCGGCGACGCCGAGCGCATGCGTACGAATCGGGGAGCGCATGCCGCACATAAAGTCGATGACGGCCATGGCGTCGGAAACCGACCCACCTGGCGAGTTGATCAGCAGTGTAACGGGATCATCCGAGCTTCTGCCCAGGTAACGCAGCTGCAAAATCGCCGCCATCGCCGTTTCCGCGTTGATCGGACCGTTGATCGCAACGGCGCGCTCGGCGAACAACTCGCTTTCGGGCGTGGTCCAGTTGGTGCCGTGCGAGGTCTTCCGCATAATGGCTGGTTGTTGCATATTGAAGTCCTTTCGGAAGGCCCGGCTGCGGAAATGCAGCCGGGCATAGGTTGTGGGAACTTGGCGAGGCGAGGCGCAGCGGCAGCGCGCTACTCGGCGTTCGCGCGACGGCGGCACGCGGCGGACGCGCCGATCGCGACGCCTGCGGCCACGAAGGCCACGCCGCCGATCCAGAACACTTCGCCGACCGGATCGCCGGTTTGTACGAGCACAGAACCGTCGCCCTCGGCATTCGCGGCGTGTTTGGCGTTGGCCACCTTGGCATCAACAGCGAGATACGCAGCCGCTTCGGCCTCGATCGTCTGATGGACCGACGCCGGATGCGTACGGTCATACCAAGCCCGGGCATCGGCAAGTTCGGCCTCCGCCTGCGCCAACGTTGCCGCAGCCTTGTCGTATGCCGCCTGCTTCACGGCAAGGTTCTCTTGAGCGCCGGCAAGACGCTGTTCGGCCGAGGTTTTCGCAGCCAGCGCCCTGTTGTAAACGGCGCGCTTTTCGACAAGCATCGCCTCAAGGTCGGCGGCGTTTGCGGAAATCCACTCGCTGCCGAACGTCCCCGCCTGCCATGCGGCTTCGAAGCTTGCCGCAGAGCGCGCAGCGGCATCAGACGCAAAACGCCCCAGGTGGTCGGCACGCTCTTGCGCTGTCGCAAGGTCAGCTGCAGCTTGCCTTGCGCCGGTTTGCGCAGCATCCAACGCAGCTTGCGCATCCGCTTCCGCGGTTTTTGCGGCGGAGAGCTCATTGGCCGCCGCATCGGAAGCAGCCTGCGCGGCGTTCACGGAGGCGAAAAGCGGCTTGATTGCATCGACGCGAACCTGAGCTGCGCCAACGTTGGTCGAAGCCTCGTGCGCCGCTGCCTGGGCCGTGGACGCGACGGCTTCCGCCTTGTCGAACGCTGCCTGGGCGTTCGATTCCTCGGCGGCATGCTTTGCCGCCAGCACCTGCGCCGCAACAAGGGCGTAGTTCTTCGCATCAGCGCTTGCCTGAGCGGAAGCCAGCGCCGCCTGAGCGGCAGCAACGCGCCTTTGCGCGGTCTTGAGCTCGTCCGACGACACGTCGTAGAGTGCCTGGCGAACATCGGACAGCTCTTCCTGCGCAGCCTTGAGCTGCGCGCTCGCTGCAGCGGCAGCCTGCTTGGCACCCGCCAAGGCCGCCGCATCGGATGCAGCACGCTTCGCCGACGCGTCCGCAATGACCTTCTTGCCGGCAACTTCGGCATTCGCCGCATCAAGCTGAACCTGAGCATCGCCCGCCTGCGCCTGCGCATTCGACAGAGCCGTCTGCGCAGCGGCCTTCTTCTGCGCATCGGCGGAAACTGCCGTCTGCGCGCTAGCAACTGCCTGCTTGGCCGCCGTTTCCGCGGCAGCCTTCTCAGCGGAAGCCGCATTTGCCGCACTCGCCTTTGCCTGCGCGGCTTCAAGCGCAGCCTTCGCGTCGTCGACGGCCTGCTGATAGCTGGGGTCGAGCGTGCCGTACACCTTGTTGTAGTACTTCATGAACAAGGAGTAATACTCCTCAGCGGAGTACGAGCGGTCGCCGTACTTCTCGCGCAGATAATCGTCAGGCGTGACCACCTCCCAGTGACAGGTCCACGGCTTGCCATCCTCGCGGTAGTATTCGCCGTTAGGACCCACCCCTAGGATCTCGTGCCCCTCGACATACTCGTCGTCGGTGACAAGGCGCTTGAACCCCTCGATGCTGTCAAAATCCTGCAAATGGAACCAACGGGAAGCGATAGACGCGCATCCGTAGTGGGTGTATCCAGTTTCCAGGATGTTGAAGTAATGGCCGCAGTTGCCGACCTTGTTGCCATCAGCGTCGTAGCCATCCAACACACCGTCCGCCATGTCCTTGTCGTAGTGGACCTTCTCCTTGTCGTACCAGCCGACGAAGGGATCCTTGTAGCCGGCAGCAAGGTTTTCGCCATACGGGTATTTGCTCGGAGCATGGTAGAAAGGCTTGTGGCTTGCCGTATAGTTGAGGTTGATCTGCGAAGCGGCCATGATCGCCGAGTAAACGCGCAGCTCGGAGCGACCGTTTTCGCGACGAAGATCGTTGACTTTCGCCATGGTCTCCAAGGCGCACTTCATGTTGTCCAACGACATGGCGGACTTGGAATCGCCAAGGTTCTCCATGGTCGTGCCGCAGCCTTCGCCGAGGCCGGACGTGCTCGCCGGGTCGGTAAGCCACTTCACGGCAGTAGTGGCGCCAATTTCCTCGAAGAAGCCGAGGCTGCCCCTCTTGGCAAGCTCGGTGTACTTGCCAAGTTCGGCATTCGCATCAGCAAGGGCCTGCGCGGCGGTATCGTAGGCAGCCTGGGCCGTAGCGGCTTCGGCGTTGGCGGCTTCGGCAGCAGCCCGCGCATCGGCAGCCGCCTTGCTTGCCGCCTGCAAGCCCGCCTTGGCGTCAGCAAGGGCCTGCGCATTCAAGTTGCCCACTCGGATAGCCTCATCAAGGGCATTCTGCGCTGCCGCGACCTGAGCATTCGCATCGGTCACCGATTGGGACCGGGAAGCTTGGATGTCTTTCGCGACCAAAAGCGCCTTCTCAGCCTCTGCCTGAGCCTGGGCGGAAGCATCGGCGACGCCCTGGGCTGCGATTGCTGCAGACGCCGCCGAATCCGCTTCGCTTTGAGCGATGGCGACCACCCGCTCGCAAGCGACGACCTTTGCCTTCGCTGCCTCGACCTGATCCGATTCCCCACCGGCTTCAACGCGGGTCAGACCCGCATTCGCAGCAGCAAGCTCCGCGTTGGCAGATGCAAGTTGAGCCTGAGCGGCTTCAATCTGCTGCTGGGCGGCCGCAACGGCACCGGCATCGGACTGCGCGGCCTGGCGAGCGGACTCCAAAGCCGCCTCGGCATCCTGTTGGGCCTGCTTTGCGTGTGCAAGCTCGGCTTCAGCCTTGGTCTTGACATCCTGAGCAGCGGCAAGCGCAGCTTCGGAAGTTTCGAGTTCCTCACCGCCACCGGCGGCTTCGTAAGCTTGCTGTGCCTTCGCAAACGCATCGGCGGCCTGATCGGCGGCCAGCTGTTTCGCAGCGGCGCTCTCCTGCGCGGCAGCAAGAGCGGTGGCGGCATCTTTCTCGGCTGCAGCTGCTGCCGAGCTCTTGCTTTGCGCCGCTTCGGCCGCGTCAAGCGCCGCCTGGGCAGTGGCGAGCGTGTTTTCCAGAGCCGCCATCTTGGCCGCATCCGCCTCGGACTGCGCGCTATCGATGACCGTTTGGATTTCGTTCACGGAACCCTGAGCAGCCTCGAGTTCGCCGCGAGCATCAGCGGCTCCTTGCGCAGCCTGCTCTCGCGCAGCCTGTTTGACTGTCAGGTTCTCCTCGGAGGCCAGCTTGTCATCAGCCTTCTGCTGCCGCTCAGAAGCCTGACCGGCCTGCGTGAGCGAAGTGTCGGTTCCGTCAGCCCCAGGAATCTCATCCGCGAACGCAGCCGCAGCGCTTACAGCCGGCGAAACTGCGCTGGCGGCGATCAGCGCGGCCATCCCCACCCGAGACCCAGCACCAAGCACCCGCTTGGCAGAACGATTGCCGTCGGAAAAAGAGTTCGTGTTGTTACGCATGTTGACCTCCGTGAGTCGATTTTGACAACAGCTATCTAGGCCGGGCATTCGCCAAGCTTTTAAAGCGTCTGTTTGTGATAAGGAAATGGACAGTTAGAACAATCCAGGCCGACCGCTGTCCCGCAATTCGGCCTAGGTAAAACTACATGCCGGCTTTTTCCGCCAGCTTGGCGAAACGGCCCTTCACGCTTGCGACCGCATAACCGCTTGCACCCAGGTCACAAGCGGAATCGATGAACTCCTCAGCCTTTTGCAGATGGTCAACTGCCGTGTTTCCATCGGCGTGAGGCAGTGCGCCCTTCATGGCGCGCTCGACAACATCCAGGCACAATCCGGCAAGCGACAAATCGACCGAACCAGCCGTCTTGCACTGCGGGTGGGAGGACAGGTAGTTCTCGACATTGTCGATAACGTCCTGGGCCTCGACAACAAGGTCAGCGGCGGGGTGTTTCTTCTCAAGCTTGCGCTTGGCGGAAATGGCGATAGCAAGAACATTGCCATTGTCCTTTCCGCTACCGATCGACTTCAAGTACAGCGCGCAGCAGGCGACGGACAAACCCGGATTCGCGGACTTGGTCTCTTTCGCGATGGACACGATGTCAAACCCGTCGCTGAACAGCTTCTTAGCATGAAGCTCGTTCAGATCGCTCAGCAGGGTTTCGTCTAGAACATCTTCAAAGGTTTCAAGGTTGATCCAATGGCCTTGGAACGATAGATAATCAGCACCGTTAAGGTGGAGCTTTTCGTTAGTCATAATCGAGCCTTTCGTTCGCCGTTGCTAAGAGCTGACGATTGAAAGAATAGCAATTGAGACAATATAAATGGCCTCAAAGTACCGCTATCAAGCGGTACTTTGAGGCTTTGCTCAGGACCTTGCTTATGCTATGATTAAGAATTTTGACTTATGCTTTTATCGATCTGCAAGGTCCAATCATTGATATTGGACTTGATATGGTCTATCGCTTCACTAGAAAACTCTGGATTGTATTTGCCAGGTCGTCCATCCTCCTTGAATAGCTTATCCGTTATCCCGAACTCCTGACCCTTTTGCGTAGCCTTCCGGCCCCTATCACCAAGATCGTCCAAGAATCCTTCCATCACTAGCAAATCGAGCAATTTCGTCTGCCACTGGCCGGGCAATTGAATCGATTTAGCCAGCTCAGAAAGAGCCCCCTTTTGTTCTTTGTTCCATTTCGTTAGCGATTGCGGCGGCGCGGCTCCCGCTTTTTCAGTTTCAACCGCTTTTGCAAATTTGCCCTCGTTCAGCGAGGCACCGCCTCCCTCTAGTGCATCGCGCTCATTTACGGGCAATTCGCTCTCAGCAGTAGCGTCTGGTTCCACGGCGATCTCCGGACATCCCCGCTTAAGAATCTCGAAGACAGAAGACTGCTCCATAATTGCGACTTTCTTCCCTTGCTCGCTGCCCCAAAAAGACGAGAACAAATAACCCAGAAGGGCAGTTGTTTGAACACTTTTCCCTGGATGGCATACGTTGTTTCGTTTCTTACTAAATCCCTGAAGCGAGCCAGCAAAAGCGCCCCACCATTCGGGTTGCGCGGGATTCATTTCCCCTTCGGGGATGCTGCTTCTGCCACGCATTGGCCGATCGACAGATAATCGATCACCGAATTCTTCATTGTTAAGCGTCTTAGCTCCAGCGGAATAGCACTTTGCCAGATTATCCATAGATTTCTCGACAATTGGCTTATATGAGCCAAGCATAAACTTCCCCGCTTGCTGCTCATCCAATTCGCCCAACTCGATAACGTGGCCCTGCTTATTTCTCTTTCCCGAGCTCTCGTGTGGAGCAATTTTCTGCAGACGAGGCAACAATAATTCTCGGAGATATAACTCGGCAGCGCGGCAGAACATAATCAAACCCGACGACCGATCAAACCTCTCGGATGCTCCATCAAGCAGCTTATAGAAGAAAATTCCCTGCTCAAGGTTATCGAGCACCAGGTTAGGATCATTCTTCTCGCCAGAAGCGCAGCAAGCAAACGCCGATTCCAAATCATCGAGCGTTTCGAACCCGAACGCCTTGCAATCATCATTGCTCAGCAAATCTTTAAACGAATATGCTTTTCCGAGCGCATCTCGCACATTATTCAGATACGACGTCGTATCCCAAGCAAATTCGCTCACTTCTTGGCCAGATTGGGACGCAAAGCCGTCCTCATCGTCGCTTATCGTTGGTATCGAAGCGCCCTGCGGAAGCAATGCTATGGCGCGATTCAGTTCTTGTCGCGCTTCCTCACCCTTACATTCTTGGCTCTTTTTCCAATGAGACACCCAGGCAACATCGAGCTCACGCTTGGCCGCCTTGATGTAATCGTTCTCCTTCCAAACGTCATAGTCACCAACGATATAAAGACGATACTTCGCACGGCTAGCTGCAACATTCACGATATTCGCATTCACGAATCTCACTGCACCACCGAGAGCACGCTTGTCGCAACCAAGAACAAAGACAACCTCATCAGCTTCTTTGCCTTGGAAGGTATGAACCGTACCGATGTTATTTTTTAAGGCTATGTCACAATAAATAGTTGATAATCAATACCAAACGTGCAATAATGAAATTGCAATGAGCATTCAACCCGCAAGGAGGGCAGTGGGCATGTCGGCGGTCGGAAACATTCTGAGCATGATTAAGA
>CALEWN010000276.1 GCA_937925385.1 uncultured Senegalimassilia sp. | reverse complement strand
GGACGCCGGCGTCACCAATGGCGCCACGCTTGCCAACGCCGTGTTCGCCACCATCCCCTACGTGGGCGCGCCTATCCTCATGCTGGGCATCCTGTGCTTCGCCTATTCCACCATCATCGGCTGGAGCTACTACGGCGAGCGCGTCACCCTGTACCTGTTCGGCCGCCGCTGGGTGCCGCTGTACCTGGGCTTCTACATCTGCATGGGCTTTTTGGGCGGCGTGGGCGTCGGCGACGTGGCCTGGACGGCAACCGATATCTCCAACGCGCTCATGGCGCTGCCCAACATCCTCATGGTGCTGCTGTGCGCCGGCATGGTGGGCAAGGAAACGCAGCATTACGTCTACGACGGCAACATCGACGAGGAGCTGCGCGCGGACATCCATGAGCTGCCCGAGCAAAGCGTCTTCACCCGCAAAAAGGCGTAATGGAAACTATCGCAATCATAGGCGGCGGCGCATCGGGCCTGATGGCGGCTGTGGAAGCATCGCTTGCGCTGCGCCAAGCGGGCGCCGCGGCGCACGTGGCCCTGTTCGAGGCCGACCCCGAGCGCATCGGTCGCTCGATTTTGGCAACCGGCAACGGCCGCTGCAACATCTCGAACGCCTGCATCAGCGCTGACGCGTATCGTAATCAGGCTTTTGTGGGGCAAGCGCTTATGCACTTGCAAAGCGCATATGTTGCGGAACGCGGCAAAACCAGCATGCGAACCCTTGAGGCGAATCCCGTGCTCGAGCGGTTCGCCGACATGGGCCTTGTGACGCGCGAAGAATCCGAGGGCCGCTTGTACCCCATGGCGAACAAAGCTACCAGCGTGCTGGATGTGCTGCGATCCGCCGCCGCCGAGCTGGACGTCGATGTGCAAACCGACAAGCGCGCCTTGCGCGTTGACGCACCGGCCCTGGGCGGCGCGGGCTGCTTCAACATCCGCTTCGCCGACAAGACGATAGCGCATGCGGCGGCGGTCATCGTGGCGGTTGGCGGGCGCGCAGCAAGCGGCATTCAGCTGCCGAAGCCGCTGATTTGCTCGGACATGCAGCCTGTTCTGGGACCTTTGCGCGTTGATGCGCGCAGCGCGAAGCTCACGCGGCAGCTCAACAATATCCGTGTGCGCGGGACCGTGCATCTCGAGCGCAGTGGTCGGCGCATCGCAAGCGAGCGTGGCGAACTGCTCTTCCGCGACTACGGGGTCTCGGGCGTGTCGGTGTTCAATCTGTCGCGTTTTGCGCAACCCGGCGATGACCTGGTGATCGACTTTCTTCCCGATATCCCCTCGCAGGACATGGAGCGCTTCATGATGACGCGCCGCAAGCGAATGCAGAAGCTGCTGGGCAGCGAGCTTACGCTCGACCGCTTCCTCGAGGGCTTGCTGCTGCCCGCAGTATCTGCCTCGGCGCTGCGCCAGGCGGGCTTGAGGACCGGTGACCGGTTTACACCAGAGATGGTCCCCCAGCTTTGCGACATGCTCAAAGGCATGCGCCTGACGGCGGAGGGCATCGGCGACGAGCGCCAGTGCCAGGTGCGCCGCGGCGGCTTCCCCGTGGAGCGGTTCAGTCCTGCTACCTGCGAAGCGCTCGATGTGCCGGGCCTGTTCGTCACGGGCGAGGCGCTCGACGTTGACGCGCCCTGCGGTGGATTTAATCTGCATTGGGCCTGGTCAAGCGGTATGCTCGCCGGTCGCGCAGCAGCTGATCGCGTATTAAGCGGGGAAGGTGTTGGACTTGACGGCACCTGCGCACCCGCGCCAGCTGGAAATGGTTCAGCTGATAAGCGGTCACCGTTTTACACCGGCACCTCGCACCCTTCCTCAAGCGGCGATTCCCGCTCGCAGGCTGCGTCGCGCTCCGGTGGTTTGCATGCTCCCGCCAGCGCCGGTACCCGCCGCTCCTCTTCTCGCGCAGAAAAACCGCACCCCTCGCACAGGGGAGAACGCAGCAAATCCCGCAACCAGCGTGGCGGGAACGCTGCCCGCAATGCCCGTCATCGCAATCGATAGCCCGGAGGAAACCATGCTTGAGATCTCAAACCTCGCCCTTCCGCTCGATGCCGGGCTCGAAGGCAAGCAAGCTGAAAAGCTCGTGCGCCGCGCCGCGGCCCGAGCGCTTAACGTCGCGCCGAGCGATATCGCCGAGATCCGCCTGCTCAAGCGCAGCGTCGACGCGCGCAAAAAGCACGATGTGCACTTCGTGGCAACGCTCGGCGTCGAACTGACGGGCGGTGCCCAGGCCGAAGCTGCGGGCATCGAAGCCGCCGCGCACCGCAAAGGCGCCGCGAACGTGAAGGCGCATCGACCTTATGAGCCGCTGCAGGTCCCGCAGGTTGGCGCTTCGCGCCAGGCGCAGGACGAGCCTCGTCCCATCGTGGTGGGCACCGGTCCTGCCGGCCTGTTTTGCGCGCTCTACCTTGCGCGTGCCGGTTTGCGTCCGCTCGTGGTCGAGCGCGGCGCGGCGGTCGACGAGCGCATGGCGGCGGTCGACGCCTTCAATGCCGGCGAGCCGCTCGACCCGCACACCAACATCCAGTACGGCGAAGGCGGGGCGGGAACGTTCTCTGATGGCAAGCTGACCACGAACATCAAAAGCCCCTGGGCGCAGCATGTCCTGCATCTGTTCGTGGAAGCGGGCGCGCCCGAGGAGATCCTGTGGCAGGCAAAACCCCACATCGGCACCGATTTGCTCGTGGATATCGTGCGCAACATCCGCAAGCAGATCGAGCAAGCCGGCGGCGAAGTGCGCTTCAACACGCAGCTCACGGCCCTGCATTTCGAAAACGGCCACCTAACCCAAGCCGAGATAACCAGCCTCCAACCCACCCAGACGCTTCGGGGACGTAGCACTAACTGTCCGGACACCGCCCGATTCGAAGTGGCGGTCGAGTTGATCCCCGCAAGCCGCGTCGTGCTGGCGTGCGGTCATTCCGCCCGCGACACGTTCGAGCTCGTGCGCGACGCGGGCGTGCATATGGAGCAGAAGCCGTTCTCCGTGGGCGTGCGCATCGAGCACCCTCAGCAGCTCATCAACCGTTCGCAGTACGGGAAGGCCGTCGACCACCCGGCGCTCGCCGCCGCCGACTACAAGCTGTCGATGCATTTGCGCCCGCAAAAGGGCGAAGAACAGGGCCGCGGCGTGTACACGTTCTGCATGTGCCCAGGTGGGGAAGTGGTGTGCGCCGCCAGCGAGCCGGAAGGCGTGGTGGTAAACGGTATGAGCCGCTTTGCGCGTGACGGGCAAAATGCCAATAGCGCGCTGCTGGTCGGCGTAGGCCCCGAGGATTTCGACGGCGAAGACCCGCTTGCGGGCGTCAAGCTACAGCGCGAGATGGAGCAGGCCGCCTACCGAACCGCCATCGCTGCCGGCGGCGAACCGTATCAGGCGCCCGCGCAAACCGTCGGCGACTTCCTGGCGCATCGCGCCGGCGGCCCGAGCAAGCAGGTGAAGCCCACCTACGCGCGCGGCGTCGCATGGTGCAACCTGCACGAGTGCCTTCCCCCGTTCGTGGCGCGCGCCATGGAGCAGGCCCTTCCGCAACTCGATCGCCGCTTGCACGGCTTCGCCGATCCGCAGGCGGTGCTCACCGGCGTGGAAACCCGCAGCTCAAGCCCCGTGCGCATCGTGCGCGGCAAGAACATGCAGGCCCAGCTTGCCGCGGCGCCTGCTTCGGATTGCGTGCAAAGCGGGGCCCAGACCCAGGCGCTTTCGGGCTCCCAGGCTGCCAGCGGGCGCCTCGCCGACACCGCCGCGCCCGAACCCGAAACCGGCCTTTACCCCTGCGGTGAAGGTGCGGGCTATGCAGGCGGCATCATGTCCGCCGCCTGCGATGGCCTTCGCGTGGCAAGTGCCCTGGTGGAAAGCCTGGCGCCCGAATAGGGAAGCGGCCACGAAGGCGCCTCAAAACAGCCGTTCATTCGCCCAGTTCAGCGGCCCAATCGAAATCGACCGGCGGCGCAGTCGGCTCTTCAGCTGTCTCGCCGCCGTCCGCGCCCTCGCCGCTCCGGCCATCCCATTGGCACGCGCGCATGTCGACACGCCCGTCGTCCAAAAACGTCACACCCTCCGCGGCAAGTCGCGCTCGCTGTTCATCGGGCCCACCGAACGCAAAACCCGGAGCAAGCGAGCCATCCTTGAACACCACGCGGTGGCAAGGAATCCCCGTCTGAGCTGCGCAATCCCACGGATCGGGATTCCCATGCATGGCATACCCGACGAACCGCGCCTTGCGAGGCTGTCCGATCAGCCGCGCTATCTGCCCATACGCGGCAACCTTCCCGCGTGGAACCCGCCGCACCGTCTCATACACCTTGTCGTTGAATTCGCCCATGCTTTGCCTTCCGATCAAGCGCTGCGGCCATGTCGTCTGTTCCCGCACGATTATAGGCAGTGAGTCAAGTTGACTGCGCAAATCCTCTATCTTGCAACCATGCGCAATATCTTAAACCCCCTGTCGAAAGCTCATCTAATTCCCAGTTCAGACGTGGTAAAATCACATGTTCGAAAATTGGCACAGATGGTTGCGCCGGGCACGGCGTGGGCGGCTGGGGAAGGGACTCGGCCGCTTGGGGGAATGCGGGTGTGAATCCCGCGCTCTACCAGGAACCGTATACGCTGATGAACGGGTTGGCAGCTTAGCTTAAGCGCGGGCTCGCCGGGCGGCCGACAAGGCTGCCTGAGGGGAATGCGGGTGAGAATCCCGCGCTATGCCAGTAACCGTAAACGCCGATGAGCGGAGAGAAGATGGCGCGCGGCAGCGCCGTCCCGTCTCAGACGAGGCAAAGTCGGAACACCTGCCCATCGTACCTCGAGGCCCTGGAAGAGAGGTTCCGATGACTATCGGCGAATCGTCCGAACGCGCGCAAAGCGTCGGGCAAACCTGCGGCAAAGCAGGCTCGTCCGCACCCTCTGGCGTGAAGATCGCAGCGCAGCGATCCGCGACATCACCCATTCGGCGCGTGTTCTCAGCATTCTTAGCAGTAACGCTTGCGGTGTCCATGACGCCTTCTGCGGCGCTTGCCGAAACGCAGGATGCGGCGGCATCCAGCGTGCAGGCGCAGTCGCAGGAGCTCGATGGCGCTCTGGCGCAAGATCGAAACGCGGAAAGCTCCGAGTCCGCTGCTTCGTCCGCGCCCGGTCAGACCGCATCTGGTTCCCCCGACGCGGCGGCATCCGATTCCGAGCAAGCCGCCTCCGACCAACCCGAAACGCCTGCGGCATCCGCCAAGCCTGAAGCCGCACAAGCAAGCGTTTCCGCAGATGAAAACCTTGCCGACACGTTATCTGATGGCGATGATACTGCAGCTCAGGCTGACGCAACCCTGTCCTCAAGCGCGAAGGTCTACATTCAGGACGCCAAAGACAAAGACAATAGCTACTCCACGAAGTCGGGTTCCCTTTCCGCGGGCGATACCTTGTGGGCAAACGTCTATGACGAAGAGGATTGGGAGGAATATTCCGTCTCCAACCCCGGCACGTGGACGTATGCCTGGATGGCCGGTCCCAAGAACTCGGGGTCGATCTCCGACTACACCGAGCTGGTCGGGCAGTCGCAAAGCCTTACCATCACCTCCGACATGGCCGGCAAGTACTTTATCTGCAAGGTAACGGCGGACGGCAAGGACTACTACGGTCCGGCGAAAAGCTACGGATCGGGAGTGAACGCCAATGAGATCCCCGGCCCCGTCTTGTCCGCCGGTCAGGCGCAGCTCTACAAGGTAACGCTCAGCTCCAGCGCTCCTGCCGTTGGCGATACGCTTGCTGCTACCGCCTTCACCAGCTATTCCACGCAGGTGACCGATGACATCAACGTTTCCTATACTTGGAGTTATTCCGATTCCAAATACGGGACGTTCGCGGTTATCGAAGGCCAAACGGCCAGCACCTTCGCGTTGACGTCCGAATACCAGGGCAAGTACATCAAGGTAACGGCAAGCGCAGGCGTGAACGAGCAGTCCGCCACCACCTCCGAAGCCGTTATGTCCGCCGGTGCCGTTAAGCTGGCGGGTGTGGAGCTGAAGGCTTCCTCCACCGAGATCGGTGCAACGCTCACGGCAAAGGCATATACCGGCTCAAGCTACAGCCCTACGTACGTCGACGACTCAAAAGTCACGTATACGTGGAAGAAGTACAAGGGAACCTCTGCTCCCTCATACTCTACAACGTGGGAAACCATCGAGGGTCAGAACGCTAGCACCCTTTCTATCGATGACGGCCTAGAGGGGTATTACGTAACCGTATCGGCCAACGCCGGCGCGAACGACGTTACGTACGGCGATTACTCCACTGGTTACGCGGGGCCCTTCAAGCAGGCCGGAGCCGTCGACATCTATAGCGCTCTCCTTGCCCCCGCCGGCTCCGAATCCGGTTCCTACGTCTATTGCGTGGGCGACACGGTCAGGGCGCTTGCCAAGGAGAAAGGCGCTTCTTCGTTCATTGAAGCTTCCAAGCTGAACTTCCAGTGGCAACAGAGCGACTCGAAAAACGGGTCCTATACGGATATTCCCGGCGAAACGCAGGAAACGCTCGCGCTGACCGACGCGCTTCAGGGCAAATGCGTCAAATGCATCGTTTCCTCGAAGATCGGCAGCAGCAAATACACCACGCGCGCTACGAGCGTTATCGCTGCCGCCGGTTCCGTTAACGTCACCAAGGTGCAGTTCGAAGGCTCTACCGGCAAAGTCAATGTCGGCGACACCCTCACGGCAAGCGCTACTGCCGCATCCGGCGATGTTTCCGACAACCCTCGCGTTGCATGGTCCTGGTACTACGGCGATAGCTCGACCTCTTGTAACACCAAGATCGAAGGCGCGCAAAGCAACACGTTCACGGTGACGGACGCCTATCTGGGCAAGTACATTCAGGCTCGCGCCGACGGCGGTTTCGGCGAAGTGGAGGCAACCCGCGGTCCCGTGGTCGAAGCGGGCGCGGTGGCGCTTCATCATGTCGAGCTCACCGGTTCGGCAAAGGTGGGCGCTGCGCTCACGGCTGCCGCTTACATCAGCAGCTACTCCAAGGTTTCCCCAACCGATAAGGTGCATTATCAGTGGCAGTACGCTGACTCCAAGACCACATCTGATTCCGACTTCAAGGATATCCAGGATGCGGCCGACCAGCCCACGTACACGGTCTCCGATGCCATGGTGGGCAAGTACATACGCGTGAAGGCCGTCAGCGACGGCTCGGTGGTCAGCACGCAAAAGCCCTCGTATTATGGCGGCACCACATCCGTCGATCCCATCGGCCCCGTTACCATTGCGGGTCAGTACACGCTTTCCTCCGTTGAGATCAAGGACGTGGCAACCACCATCTTGCAGGTTGGTCGCACCGTCACGCCTCAGGCGAAGGTTTCCAGCGGCTATTACAACGAAAACGCGCCCGATGACGCCAAGCTCATCTATACCTGGTATGCCAAGGGCGGCGAAGATGGCGATTGGCAGCAGGTTACGGGCGGCGTCTCCTCCGACGGCACGCTGACCATAGGCGCCTCGCTTGCGGGCAAATCGCTTAAAGTCACGGCGTATTCCCTGGACAATACGGTCGAATGGGTGTCGGGCACCACGGTGGCGGCAGCGGGTGAGTACGACCTGCTGCGCGTGATCACCACGCCGCAGGCTATCAGCTCCACCACCCATCTCGTCACCGGCGATGCCGTGACGGCCGAGGCTCAGTCCAAGCGAGCCGATTCGAACACCATCAACGGTGTGAAGGTTGAGGACGGCGTCGCCTTCTCGTGGTTTGCCGCCGATACGGCCGACGGGCAGTTCACCCAGCTCGAAGGCGTGGAAGGCGCAAACATCACCGTGCCCGCCGCAGCTGCCGGCAAGTACCTGAAGGTTGTCGCGACAAGCGGTTCCTCCCACGTGGAAACCGTGTTCGCCAACAAGGTCCTCGATCGCGATTCGGTCGATGCGGTGGTGCAGAAGCTGTCCGATAAAAACGTTAAGCCTGCGCCCGTATACGGGAACGACACCAACCTCAACAGCGTGCTTGAGGCGAAGATCGCCGAGCTGGGCTTCCAGGGCGTTACCGCCAAGGTGGACTCCGTCCAATTCGTCTCGGCCAGCGACAAAGCAACGGTCGGCGTTTCCTCCGCCGATGACGACACAAACGGCGACATCACGTTTTTCGACATGGACCCGAACGAGTATTCGGGCTACAACTTCAACGGCCTGCGCACGGCAACGGTCTCGTTCACCCTTTCCAAAGACGGCGAAACCGCCGCTTACGCGCCGGGCAGCATTCTTATTCCCTGGAATGAGGACATGCTTCAGCAGCGCCTGGATAACGTTGCCCAGCAGCTGACCATCGGCTATTCCAATGGCGACAACGCCGACGCCGTTACCGGCAAGGTCACGCTTCCGTATCGTGCCGGCTCCGCAAACAAGTACGAGGTTGCATGGGAAAGCTCCAGCGACCAGGTGAAGATCAGCGGTTACGGGTGGAGCGATTACGCCGGCGCGGTCACGCGCACCGCATCTGACCGCCAGGTCACGCTGACCGCAACCGTCAAGCTGCTCAGCAACGCCGGCGGCGATAGTACCAGCGTTACGGGCGCCCACGCCTTCGATATCACCGTCAAGGGCGACCCGGACAAGGTTGCCGCCGAAAAGGCCGCGCTGCAAAAGAAGGTGGACGCCGGCTTCACGTACGATAACGTGAAGTACTCCGGCGGAAACTCCGTTGCCGACAAAGACGGCCTTTCTGATGACCTGCAAATGCCCACCACGCGCGCGCTTGGCGTAGACGGCAAATACTACAAGATCGAATACTCCGCCAGCACCGATCACGTGTCGTTCAACGGCTACAAGGGCACGGTTTACCAGCCGCAGCCGGGGGAATCCGCGGCGGCAACCAGCATCACGCTGACGATCACCGACAAGTCGAATCCCGAGATCGCGGCAAGCAAAACGCTTGACTACCGGGTCAAGCCGCTTGACCAGGAAAACGTGGACGCCGAGCTTGCCCTTATGGAGCAGGCGAAGGCGGGCTATGCCGTCGCTATCCTGAACGGCCAGGACGCCAAGGCCGTTACAGGCAACCTGCACGCGTTCCAGAAGGCCTATCTCGACGCCGATGGCAACCTGGCTTGGAGCTACGATCGCAGCACCACCGACGCAACCGCGCTGGGCATCGTCCCGGTCGATCTGCCGGGCTACGACAGCATGGGCACGCAGGGCTGGCGCACGTTCAAATCCAGCAACCAGGCAGTCGTCTCCCATGAGAACCTGCAGGTCACGCAGCCTGAGTACAACACGAAGATCACCATCACCTCGAACCTGTCCAGCCAGAAGTACGCCCGCTATGCCGAGCGCTTCCCCGACAATCAAACCTACGCGAAGCTAGCGAACCAGGAAGTCACCGCGACCATCACGGTCATCGGCACCAGCGGCATCGTGAATCCGCAGGTCAGCGCTACGTGCTCCGTAATCGGCGTTGATGCACAGGGCAATCAGCAGACGTGGGCTGCCGCGCAGAATCTCACGCTTGCAAACGGCGCTACCGCGGCCGACCTGTCCGAGGAGCTGTTCCGTCAAACCGGGCTGAAAGCCGACTACAACCCCAACGGCAGCTGGGGTTGGGCTCTCAACACCATCGTCTCGCCGTTCGATAAGAACGTCACGCTCGGCTGGAATCAAAACACCAACAAGTATTGGCAGCTGTTCATCAATGGCGAATATGCGAACTTCGGCGCCGATAGCTGCATTCTGCACGCCGGCGACAAGGTCAGCTGGGTCTACGGCGCCGATGGCACCATGCCCGGGCAGATGAACGTCACGGTCGAGGTTATCGGCCAGGACGGCAACGGCAAGGCCGAACGCTGGGCTCAGCGTTCGCGCAGCGAGCTGGCAACCGCAACCTTCGACGACATCTGCTTGAGCTTCTTCGACGAATGCGGGCTCGTTTGCGATGTCCGTCATTTGGGCTCTACCTGGCTTCTCGCTTCCATAACCTCGCCATCTGGCGTTAAGCTTCAGGGCGGATGGAACTGCCTGATTAACGGGAAGGCTATCAACAGCTCGGACGGGCTTACGCTCAAATCCGGCGACACCATCTCCTGGGTATATGGAACGAACACGCTTCCGAACCTTGACGAGGTAACGGTCGATCCTTCCGCGCCTCGTCCCGATTGGAAGGCGGACTGGGCCGGCGATCAGTCTCGCCCGACCACGGCGGCAACTCCCACCGACTACATGAAGTCCGGCTGGACTTTCGACTACAAGCAATTCTCCAGCGCGCAGTACGCCAACGCCAGCGAGCCCGTCATCGTGAACGGTTTCGTGTACCTTGCCGTTGGCAACCGTTTGCTCAAAATCGATTCGTCCACGGGCGAAGTGCTTGCGCAGGCCAACCTTGTCTCCTCCATCGGCTACACCACGCGCCCCGTTTATGCACAGGGCGTGATCATGGTCCCGCTTGACGGCGGTGCCGTGCAGGCACTTACGGCCGATAACCTGACAACCGTATGGGTCACCGACAAACTTAGCGATTCGGCGCAGTCCAATTCCGCGATCACGGTCAACGGCAACTATGCGTATGTGGGCACATGCGATGTGGACTTCGCCGCCGGTACCTACGACAACGGCTTCCTCACCTGCATCAATATCCTTACGGGTGCAGTGGTGTGGCAGCACAACAATGCTGGCGAAGGATATTACTGGGGCGGTGCTGTGAACGTTGACGGCTACACGGTCGTGGCAACCAGCGCCGGTACCGTCGAGGTGCTGAGCGGCGCGGGCTCCGTTGTCAGCACGGTTTCCCTTGGCGCGCTGGTGAACTCCTCGTGCGTGGCGTCGGCCGACGGCAAAACCCTGTACGTGATGTCCCGCGATGGTAAGCTGCATGTGCTTGCGATCGATGAACAGGGCTCCATCAAGGAAACCAAGGTCGTCGATCTGGGCCTTTCCGGATGCGCCAGCATGCCTACCGTCAACGGCGGCACCATGTACGTCGGCGGCGAGGTGGAAAGCGGTGCCTCGGCGCTTGCGATCGTCGACCTGGATAGCCTGGCATCCACGCTCATCACCCAAGCCGACGGCGCACCGCTGCCTTGGACGAAGGGATTGGGCGGCATCAAGGCAGCGCCGCTTGTGTCCACGCAAAACGGCGAAACGTACGTGTACTTCACGGTCAACTCTGGCGAAACCAGCGATTGGGTGAACTACACCTCGGGCGGCGGCGTGTATCGCTACAAGGTCGGCGATGCGCAGGCCACGCTGGTGTACGACGCCAAGGGCTTCAACAACTGCTGCGACTCCCCGGTCATCTGCGATGCTGAGGGCAACCTGTACTACATCAACGACTCCGGCACGCTGTTCAAGCTGGTCGGCGGCGGCGTGAAGCCTTCTCCTTCGCCCGTGCCCGACCCGGCTCCCGTGCCTGGTCCCGCGCCGCAGCCCAACCCCAACCCGGCTCCGGTTCCCGGTTCCGACCTCGGCACGCAGCCTACGGTCGCCGGGGCGGTTGCTCCTGCATCCCTGCCCGTCGCAGCAGGCGGTGCCGCGCAGCAGACTGACAGCGTGTCGGCAAGCGCTTCTGCGCGTTTGGAGACGTCCTCTTCCGCGAGCGCTAGCGGCGCCGCCGAGCAGCATGCCGCTACCGCCACCAGCTCCGATTCCTCCGACGCCGCCGAAAGCGACAACGGCTCTCGCGGTCCCATTTGGCCCTACGTGGTCCTTGGCTTGGGCGTTGCGGGCATCCTCGGCGCAGGTGTCTGGTGGCTGCTTGCCAAGCGTCGCCTGAACGGCGTGAGGTAGGAGGGGCTGCCATGTCAGAGCAAATCAACGAAGTCGCTCAAGGCGAAACGGCTGCGGCGGGCGATGCTGCCCGTCGCAGCTCGGCGGAAGCGGCGGCTCTGACCGCGGGCTCGACGCCTTCTGGGCAGCAATCGCATTCGGGCTCTACTTCCCGCCTTTCCCCGAAGGTCAAGGGCGGCATCATCGCGCTCCTTGCCGCGTCGGTGCTGCTCGTTTCCGTGGGTGCTTTCGCCCTTACAGGCGGCTTCGGCGGGCAAGACGGGTCGTCTGCGCAGTCGTCTGCTCAGGAAGCGCAAACCACGGAGCAGGGCCGCGTAACGGCCACGAAGGTCACTGGCGAGGTCGAAGCCGGCGCCGAATCGGAAACGCATTCGAAAGCGGAATCCGATTCATCCGAGCAGAACGGCGAATCGGATTCTGCTGCCGGTCAAAACGCCGATTCGGATTCAGCCGCTAACGGCAACGGCGGCGGTGCGGGTTCCGGCGCCACCGCAGGCGGCGGCTCCCAGCCCTCCGCCTCGCCGTCGGGCGATTCCGGGTCGCAAGCTTCCGGCTCCGGAGGCCAGCAGCCTTCTGCGGCGAACGTCGTCACCGTATCGGTGTCGGTTTCCAGCAGCGCCGTCGGCAATCCGGTTTCCGCCAGCGGATCGTATTCGTTCAATCCCGGCGCCACGCCCTACGATGCGCTGTGCGCCCTTGGCTTGTCCGTCAACGCGCGTAGCACCTCG
>CALEWN010000275.1 GCA_937925385.1 uncultured Senegalimassilia sp. | reverse complement strand
TTCGCGCTGACCGGGATCGCCTGGTTCCCCGTGCTCTGGCCCAACCCGTAGAAAATCACGGTGATGCCGCGGTAATCCGAGATGGCGCCGATTTCGCGAAGCTGATCGATGGCAGCCTGCGGGTCGGCGGCCAGCAGCTCCTGACTTGTCGCCAGCAGCCCGGTGTTGGCCAGCCCGCTCGACACGACGCAGATGGTCTTGACGCCGTCGCCGGATCGGGCGTTGAGCTGGCCCACCGCCTTGTTCAGAGCGGCTAACAGATCGATGTTCCCCGTTGCGTCGCGGGCATCGCACGCCGCACGCAGATAGTCCGCCTTGAAGGACGAGAGCTCATCCTCCTTGGCACGCTCCGAGTTCTTCGTGCCGGCGTAAACCTTGCCGCGCAGGTCGGAGCCGTCAGACACCAGGTACCCGACGTACGATTCGCTCTCGATGGCGGCCATCGCATGGGACAGCGCGCTTACCGGCAGCTTGAACGCCTGGCCCTGGGATGCGGCGGTGACGATGATCACATCCTGGGGGTTTGAGGCCTCGGACGCGCTGATCGACTGCTCGGAGATGGAATAGTGGCCGGGGACGGTGCTCGATGAGCCCGAACAGCCGGCAAGGAGGCAGGCTGCCGAAACCAGGAGGGCAAGGGCGAAGGTGCAGGTGAGGGCGCGGGTGCGGGCATTGGCGCCAGCGCGGTTGCGAGTGCGGGCGAGGGTGCCGGTGCTGGCGCCGGCGCGGATGCGGGCGCGGGCGGGGGTCTTGCTGATGCTGTTCATGATGCGTTCTCCGTTCTTCATCGATCGGGTGGTTTTGCGGGTCGATCTATTCGCCGGCATTGCTGGCTGCGGCGTCGCGCGCCTGCAGCTTCGCCAGGTGCGAGTCGCGCATGTTCTTGAGGTTTGCCTCGAAGCGCTCGAGCTTCCCGTCGATCACAGCCGCGGCGGCCTCTCGAGTGCTATCGATTGCCGAGACGTAGCCGATGAAGGCGTTCTGAAGCTCGCCCGATTTGCCCAACAGCTCCTGGAAGACCGCCTCGTTGCCAGCCGATGCCGCCGCAGCGGACTGCTTCGCCGCGGCGATGGCTATGTCGGTCGCAGCGGCCACATGCTCGGGAAGCGCTTCCTCCATAAGCTGGATGCGCTCGGCCTGGGCGCGGAAGCTGTTCGCGGCTTGCTTGAGCTTGATGGTCTCGTACAAGAAGCTGAGCACCGCCTCGCCGCCCGCGGCGGCGAGCATGATCAGGCAGAAGCAGACCAGGGAAGGCGAGATGCCCATGGATGAACCGTCGATGCCGGTGGCCCCGGCGCCCGCCTCGGTCACCGCACGGAGCGTCGCCGCAAAAGCCGCGACGAGCCCGGCAAGCGAAAGACACACGATGCGCGAGCGATATCAATATCGCCATCGTCTGGCTGCCTGCGCCCCCTCCACCATCGCCGCCGAAATCCTGAAAGAGCGGAAACGGATTCACGTCCAAAAAGGTGCAAAACGCTGCGTAATCGAGTGCGGCGTTCGACAGGCAAAGCAGTCCCAGCAGGGCAAAAACGGCAAGCTTCCTCATTTTTCAGCTCCTTTGTTTAGCAGGCTCATTTCACCGATCGCATCCTGTTTCATCACGTGAAGCTCCGCCGCGTAAGTGGTCGTGAGCGCCTCGAGGTAGCGGCGGTAAGCCTCCTCGACCTGCGCCAGATGGAGATCGAGCAGGGCGGCCGTCTCCTCTGCAAAGATGCCGGTTCCGCTGCTGTGGAAGACCTCGTACATCCCGGATCGGGCGATCTGGCGGTCACGGAGCGCCTCGTAGTCAGGCTCGGCGGGAAGGTCGAAACCGATGCCGCAAGATACCTTGCGGAGCTCTTTCTCGGTGACGACCTGGCCTTTTCCGAAGTGCGTCAACACTTTTGGGCTCTTTCGGCCCGCAATCAATTCTTTGATGGTCATTGCCACACCTCCTCGACCTCGTCCTTATTGCTCAGCACTCCCGGGAGCATGTACGGGGGTTCCAATTTGCGCGCGCGGCTCTTCAGCGCCCATTTCAGGTGGGCACAACCCTGACGCTGGTAATTGGCCTTCACGTAGCTTTTTGCGGCCTCGACGCTTGCCTCGACGCGCTCGGCGAGCTTTCGGGCGCGGTCAAGCAGCGATGCCCACTCGTCCGCCTCCGCGGCCGCACTTGCGGACTGGGCCAGCAGACGGCCGCGCGCAACGGTTTCGTCGTGAAGCTTCACCGAAACGCGATCGTCCTCGCTCAAACCGCCAAGATTCGCGTCATCGACCTCGACCGGAGCCTGCGCGGCCTCTGAGCAGCGGCCGGCCTTTTCGCGAGCCGAGGCATAGAAGGATTCCGCTGCCACCACGACCTCATCCGCATAAGCGACCAGACCGGCATACTCGATGTCCTGAACGATCATGTCCTGCGCCGTTGAAGCTTCAAGCTCCCCGAGGAACGGCGAGACGATGACGTGGGTGTCCTCGAACTGGGTGCACTGTCGCGCCCAAAGGAAGCCCGTCAACTTCTGCACCAAGCGCTTGGGAGCGAACAGCTTTCTGTTGCTGATGCTTATGCCCTTCTCCCCGAACTTCTCGAGCTTGGCGGCGAGCCATAGCAGGGCCTGCTCCACGTCCTTCTTCGAGGTCAACGACTTGGGTTTGGTTATCTTCTGTGCCATTGCCTTCCCTTCCCTACGTGCCGACGATTTTCCGCAGAGACGATCACGGGAAGCCCCGCCTGACGCTGTCTCTGTAGAAGAATTTACCGGGCAGACCACACCCGTGCTAAGGGCACAGTCAGGGCACCAAAGGGCAGCAAGCGGGTCAGGAGGCGTTTTCGATTGGCTGGATTTGGGTATGTTGATGGGCGTTTTCGGGTATACCGACGAGCAACGTGCCGATGAGCGGCAGGCCAACGCGAACAGGAAAATCTTCAAGCGAAAAGGGTTACTTGCCCGACAAGCTACCCGTTTTAAGCACTTGCAATTTCGGCCGACCCGGACGCCACCCCGCCTTCTGCGTGTAAAATCGAACCAACCGGTCAGCTATCAAAAGGACGTCACATGGAGATAGCTGACGCGCTGTGTAGCAACCTCTACGATTTCGCATCTTGCCCCGAGACTTTGTGAATCAAACGGTAGAAGCTGACGCAAGTTTATTGGCGCCAACCGAAAAAGCAGGCCCAATTCAATCACCGAAATCGCCTGCAAACTTCTGGGCGGTTTCGCAGGCCGAATAAGCCCGAAACGCCGCACGGCGCCAACGTTTCCCCAGTTCGGCGAAGCCGACAGCGGACAACGCCCGCGGAAAACCGCCCAGAAGTCCAGGACCCATGGCAAAATCAGGGCCCATTTCCTGCAAAAGCGCCCAGAAGTCGCAGGGGGCGCCCGCGGACAAAGTCGCGACAGCCGTACCGATCAACATATCGCTTGAGCTCGGCCGCGTACTTAGGCGATGGAGCTCCCATCCCTGCGTCCAATCCTCCGTTGCGAGCATCATGAACAACGGAAAGCCCCATGTCGACGGAATCGGGGGGCTTCAGATTCAGATCCGAGCGCACATCCACGCGCCGACGATCGCCGGCTTTTGCCTGCTAGCCTTTCTGTGCGCCGCGTCGCTCGATCGCGGCGACGCCGATCGAGAGCGCAAGGCCGACCACGGCGAGCGCAGTCAGAACCCAAATGGCGGACGCAAGGCCCGCGCCGTCACCCAGCGCGCCGAGCATGGGCGACGCGATGCCGCCGACGGCTACCGCCACGCCAAAGGTGAGCCCCGACGCTGTGCCCAGATGTTCGGGCAGATACTCCTGCGCCAGCGCCACGGCGGGCGGGTTGAAAAGATTCAAGCACGTCGCCGGAACCATAACCGCCGCCACGCAGAGCCACACGCTACCCGAAAGCAGGAACGAGGCAAGCGACGCCACCATGAGAACGAAACAGCCGATCATGAGGCGCGGCGTGGGAACGCGATGCGACATGAAGCCAGCCGAAGCCGTTGCCACCGCGCCGAAAATCGAGAACACAGTGATAAGCAGCGAGGCGGAATCTTCCGCCGCGTTGAACGTGGTCACCAAGTAGAGCGGGAAGAAGCTGGTCACGCCATAGAACACGATGGAGCGAACCGAAAGCGCGCCGAGCACCACGCCGAACGCGCCCCAGCGGTCGCGCTTGCCCCGGCCCGCCAACGAGCCGCCTCCACGGACGCCGAAGGCCAGGAAACGTTTGCTCAGCGCAAGGAGCACCAGCGCGTACGGAAGGCAGAGGACCAGATACACGAGCGTACCCGAAAGCCCGAACGCCGTAACGGCGGCGACGCTGATGATGGGCCCTAGACAGAAGCCGATTTGGCCGCCGACGGAGAAAATCGACATGCTCATGGCTTTGTCGTCGCCGCCGGCCAGGTATGCCAAGCGCGCCCCTTCCGGGTGCAGCATGGCATTGCCGATCCCCGAAACCATTGCCGCCAAAACCACCAGCCAATACGACTGCAGAACGCCCACCAGCGCGATGCCCAAGCCCGCAAGCGCCACGCCGACCGACATGAGCCACGGACGCGCCTTCTTGTCGCCCATGAGCCCGAACAGGGGCTGGATGACCGCCGACGCGATGTTCGACGCCAACACCAGCGCCGTTATCTCGGTGTACGAGAACCCGGATTGAATCACCAGAAACGGCAGCACCGAAGCTAAGCCGCCCTGTGCGGCGTCGACGCAGATATGCCCGCCCATCAAAACGAAGGGCAGATTATTGGACTGGCCGCACTTCTTACCCTTATCTTTGTTCCCGCTCATAACCTGCACTTTTCTTAAATAGTCGAACGGACGCACGCCGCATGTGGCAAGGTCCGGCGCCATTTTTGCGCGCGAATGCGCAACTCGGCGATCCCGGGGCGCCTTGCCACCGCCTAACGGCAAGAGTCGGCGGGAGGAGGGCCGCCCTCCCCCACACAGAGGCTCCCACGCATCAGGCGCGCATGCCGCCGCGATGTACGATTGCAATCGTACATGAACAGGGGGGCACCCGCAGGCAAAGCCACGGCAGCCGCCAACGTCAACGCGGGCGCAACCCGCGGCATCGCAGCGAACACACCTCCGCCCCCTGTTTGCATTCGGGTCGACGACTGCGCTTACTGCCGCAAGGCGGTAATAGGGAAAACGTAGACGTCATGGGCGGCATCGTAGCGGCAGAAGGGAGACGTCGCGGTGACAACAGCGCAGAACTCAGGTTTGGGGTTGCGGGCCGCCGGGTTGGAGGCGACCTTTTCGCGCAAGCGCTCGATATTCCTGATGCCGTCGGGCACCTTGGCCTCGCCGAGCTTGATCTCCAGCGCCGCCCAGCGACCGTCGCGAAGCTCGATGACGACGTCGACCTCCAACCCGTCCGAATCGCCGTAGTAGCGAAGCGACCCGGGGTGAGCGCCCGGCAGACACGCGGTATAAGCCCGCAGGTCGTGGACGCACAACGACTCAAAGAGAAGGCCGAAGGTCTGCCCGTCGGAGAGCAGCCTTTCCGGCCCCATGCCGAGCGCGGCGGCCGGGATGGACGGGTCGGCGAAGTAGCGCTTGGGCTTGGTGCGCAAACGCGACTTGGCCCTTACGGGGGCGTCCCAGCCGTGCAGACCCTCGATGACGTACATGTCCTCGAGCATGTTCAAATAGGAGGTGACGGTGGACGCCGCCGGCGCCCCGGCCTCGTCTCCTAGCGCGGCGTCTTGGGCGATGGTCTGCAGGGTGGCGGCAGTGGCGACGTTGCGCGCAAGCGAACCCACGATGCGCCGCGCCATGTCGGGCGTTCCGCCCTTCTTAGGGACGCTGACCTCGAACATGGCATCGAGGTACTGGTCGACGACCTCTGCGGCCGTCTGGGCATCGGCCCCAACGAGGGCGGGCCAGCCACCGCAGCATATGGCATCGGCCAAAGGCGCCAGCGACGTTTCGCATGCCGACGGTTCGAACGCGCCCTCGAACAGCCCGGACAGCGACACCGAGCCCGTAGACAGGCCGCGCTCCCATAGCGTCATGGTGCTCATGTCCACGCGGGCGATGCGCCCGGCGCCGCTGTGGGTAACGGCGTCCTTAGCCGGGGTGGAAGATCCCGTGAGAATGAACAGGCCGCGTTCGCCGCCGGCCGCGTCGACCGCGCGGCGCGTGGCATCCCAGGTGGAGGGGACCTCTTGCCACTCGTCGACGACGTGAGGGCGTGCCCCCTGCAACGCCAGCGCGGGGTCGGCCTCGGCCAGCGCCTTGACGTTTGGGTCGTCAAGATGCACGACGCTCTCGCCAAACGCCAACGCCGCCCAGGACTTGCCGCACCACTTGGTACCGCGAATCTCGACTGCGCCGAAGGTGGAGAGCAGCCTCTGCAAGCGTTCGTCGACAAGGCGCGGGCGATACGCCTGGGGCTTTTCGGTTCCATATACGACCATGGCTTAACCTCCTTATCTGAAGTGGGCATACTTTATTTTCGAGGATTATCGTACTCGATTTTCGAGGATTATCACACTTCATTTTCGAAAGAACAGCCTGCGGTTCTAAGCGGTATCAAGGTTAAATATGGAGCAACTGCATAAGAGCACCTGCTCAATCGAATCGTGGTTGCGACGGGTTTGCCAGTAGCAGGTCATACCAGGCTTCACCAGCAGCCTTTGGCGCTGGTGGTCATTGTAAGTTGTTACTTCGTTCGGTAGCGCAGGGCGCGGGCCCACAACGCTCATCCCTTTTGTCAAGACGAAAAAACACTGAAGACGCCGACAGGTTTGATTATTAGCTTGACCTGCAGGTTCTTGTATTGCCAATAGCACTGCGGACAGCGTATTGCACCAGCGAATCGCGGCTACCGCTTTGCGCATAATAAAAACGCCCGGCAGCGACCTGGAGGGTCGGGTCGAGTCCGAAGACGGCCCCTCTCCCCTAAACGGAATCGTCCCATTGGGGCGAATTCCCAATGGGACGATTCTCCGCAAGCGACGCGCGGCTACATGAACTTCGACAACCGAAGCCAGCAGATGCAGCCTTCCGCCAGGGTCAGCCACCGCGAAGCCGCGACTTCTCGTTAGGTCTCAAGCATCCCCAAAGCGCCATCCGGCCAGCCTGCCGGGAAGAGCCCGCCTTTGGGCGTTGACGAACGGCCTCCCGTGCCCCCAGCGCAGCGGGAGCCGGAGCCGCCTCCTCCCCTTTTCGAACCCCACCGGCCACATGCCCGCTCAAGCGCCGCGGGGCTGTTGCCCGGGACGCGCCGCTGCGCACCGCACGCGCGACATCCCCACAGAATTCCGGGCGACATCAGCTCGTCGCCGGCAATTCGGTGGGGATGCCGGCCCTCGCGGGCCCTCGCGAATCCGGCGCTCCGCACCGCCTCCCGGGCATATCGGCAGACAAGCCGAGCAAGGAAGCCTTGCATCGGCGGCCGATCGGGGAAACCCAGGCAAAAGCCCACAGCGTCGCAAGGCTCCGCAGAAGCTTTTGCCAGAACGGAGGACTCGCGTCGGCAAATCGCGGCGAGCATGCCGCACGCTAGCGGCCCTATCGATCGCCGCCCGCGGCCGCACTTGTCCAAAAGGCCCCGAAAACGGCCTTGGGACGGGCAGCTGCGCCGACGCAAGTGCACCAAGCGCAATGCGGCACCGAAGGCGCCGCAGGAAAGGAGGCGGGGATGTACGCGAACCCCAAGGAGACGACGTCGCTCAGGCTGGACGCGACCATGAAGCGCAGGAGCAGGAAGCTGCTCGCGCTGCACGGGATGACCCTGACGGAGGCGTTCGAGGAGTACATGGACGAGCTCGTCTACCGGGACGGGCCGCCCATGAGGGCGAGCCGCGAGGCGAAGGCCAACACCATGAGGATCCGGTTCGAGGCCTTCATGGAGAGCGGCCTCGGGACCGGCGAGGAAGGCGAGCACCCTGGGGAAGGGGGCGGGAGATGAGCAGCAGCGCGAAGATGAGGAAGCTGTCGGTGAGGATAGACGCCGACCTGAAGGCGTCATTCGAGGACACGCTGCGGGGCATCGGCGTCGACCCCACCTGCGCGATGAGGAGCTTCGCCTTCCAGATCGTGCTCGAGGGGGACATCCCCTTCGAGCCCGTCGACGCCGGCTTCGAGGCGGGCGGAAAGACCGCGGTGACGTCGGTCAAGATTCCGGAGGACGTCGCCGGCGAGATGGAGTCCGTGCTCAAGGGCCTGGGCACGAACTTCTCGCAGACCGTGAGGCTGCTCGCGCTGCAGACGGCCGCGCTGGGAGGGATGCCGTTCGCCGCCGGCATCCCCCGGAAGGCGAGATGAGGGGCAGGCGGCTTCCCGGATGGCCCTGGGCGCCTTTTCTCGGCAAGGCGCCCAGCCGCTTCGGTGTCTCGAGGCGGCCAGTACGCCGACGCGGATGCCGCGCAGGCATGGGCAGACGGCGCCTGCTGCATAAACGACTCAGCTGACCGCGAACCGGCCGCAGCTGGACATTTTGCGCACGAGGTTATCAAACCTCTGCCGAGTCACCGCCGAGCCGTTCTCGATAGAGCATCTCTGCTCAAGAGGAAAAACGAAGTAAGCTAGCAGGAATCGGCCCCGCGATGGAGCCGAAATACGAGGAGGTGGCCCGCCAATAGTTTCGTCACTGCCGCAACTGCGGCACGACTGGGTTCGCGCCCGGCAACACGCTGCACATGCGTCTCCGCTACGTGCCCATCGAGGGCCGCTGCGCAAAATGCGGTAAAGAAGTTGCTGGGCCTTGCAGCTGACTTCGGTTTCAGCATCTCCAGCCTTAAGCAATCCAAGGCCAACCGCACAACGAATGGCCTTCAGCCTCTCGCGCCAAAAACGCAGAGAACGGGCCGAAACCATTAATTTGACCCGCAGCAAAAGCCGTTATGAGGGATACGCGATCCCTCGCATCAAAGCGACGAAACGGATTAGCATTCTCATTAATCACCTTTCGTCGCAAGGCTTCCCCAGTACGAAAGCCCATATGAATCCGCTTTTCCAAAGTCATCCAAACCCACAACGTCATATGGACTTTCGGCAAACAAATGAACATATCCGTCAACGCATTCAAACAGCATGTCACCTGCCGTATTCTGGCACACATGGGTAAATTCGCTGTAGTAATCAAGGTCCTCGCTGTCCGCCTCCCCGATCACGACCAGGCTTGGGCTCATAGCCTCCATCCATGATTTCGGAGGCCTTCCGGATACCCTGCCGTGATGGGGAGCGAACAGCAGGTCAACGGGCGGAATGTCAACACTATCGCAAATCTCTTCCATGAACGAGGTTTCTAAATCGCCCATCCATATCGCCTTGACCCCGTTTTTCAGGCTGTAAGTGATGATAGGAGAGATATTATTCGGCGATTCGCCTTCGGCGGCTTTTCCAAGAGCCTTCCTGAAGGCATCGTTCGTGGTCTCGGGCCATAGGACATTAATTCCAGAGTTGCCGTAATCTTTTTCCTTGTCGTTGCGATTCATCCAACAACGAGAGCAGCCTTTCTCGATGTAAAACGCCTTAGAGGAATCTCTAAGCTCACGATAACGCTTGAAGGATGGGCTTTCATCGCTTTTGGTTGCCTCGTTGTTTACGCAATAGAAGTTCAGTATGCCGAATCTATCATCAAGATGCTCTAGACCATGGATATGGTCTTCGTCGGGGTGCGTTGAGATGAATCGGAATATGTCCTTGCCTTTTGATTCTTCGGCTATTTCTTGAAGAATATCGTCTTTTCGCTCGTCAACGAGGTTGCAATCTATCACCGTAAAATTGCTGCTCCCGTGCTTAATGTAAAAGGTGTCGCCTTTGTCGACAGAAAATGATTTGATGATGCTCATCGATCCTCCTTCGAAATCGTTTCCGATACGTCGCACGCAATAACGCTAGCCACTAAGCGCTTCCCTTTCAGGCGGGCCGAGACGAAACCGACTAGCGCAAATACCACGCAAAAGATTATCGAGCCCCAAGCGAGAAGCACGTAACCGCCAACGAGCAGAGTCAGGCAATTCGTTGCCACCATCAGCAATGAAAGAACCGCAGAGAGAGCGCACAGGTCTCTTCCATACAAGAACGCCCTGTTCGCTGACTGGACGGATTCCAACTGAGCGTGCTTTCTATATAGCCTGTACCATTGAGCGTTTTGGAAGCGAAGGGCGATGTCCTGGTCGTCTATCGTCTCAAGCTTATCGATAATCGACGAATATGCCTTGAGGGCGTCGGAAACGGAGAACCTGCAGTCGTTTACGCGCCCACTGCGCAGATCGGAAAAGATGGTCGACCCTGGGCGCGAAATCTTGAAGCGACCTATCCGCGGATATATCAACCAATCCTTCAGCTGGTACGGGATAAGGCAGTCGATCGTTATCCCGATCGAGTACGCGAGGGCGATGAACGTTGTGTAGCAAGCGAGGAAACCGAGCGAGGAATCTCCAAGAGCGGAAAGAAACCCTGAAAAAGCGCCGAGGCTGGTCGAGGGGAGAACGATGACAAGCGCAAGCGCCAAGGTGAAGCTCTTGAACTCCTCCTGATAGCCTTCTTTTGTCGACGCCAAATTTCCTCCTAATGATAGATTAAGGTCATATAAGTTTGCTTAGCAACTATTATTGATAGTTAAATATTGCTGTCAAGTCTCTCTTATGCAATAATTTCTTACATCGGAAAGGAGCACAACTATGAAATTGCTGAGCGTAGCGGTATCGGGCTTCCGCAACGTCGCGCAGACCACCATCGAGCTCGGCGGGATAAGCGCCATCGTCTCTCCGAACAACTACGGCAAGTCGAACCTGCTGCAGGCCATCGACTTCGGCTTCGAGTTCATGAAGTCGAGCAGCCGCCAGCGCGAGTCGATGATGCGCTCGTTGAATTGCATGCCGCTGAACCCAAGGCTCGCCAACGACGACTTCCGCTTCTCCATCACGCTCGACGACCCGGCCCTCGGGGAATACCGCTTCGTGCGCTACGGCTTCTCGTTCGCCTGGCTGCGCGACGACGGCGAGGGCTGCAGGATAACCGACGAGACCATAGAGATCAGCTCGAGGGAGCGCGGCCCATGGACCAACTACCTCAAGCGCAACGAGGGGAAGTACAAGAAGAGCCACGACACGAGGTCGTTCCGCTCGATAAGCCTCGACGGCACCAAGCTCGCCATCGACGTGCTCACCGCGATCGAGGACATCGACATCAACGGGGCCATCAAGTCCGTCCTGTCGGCGTCGTTCGACATATGCGACTCGCTGGACACCGACAACCGCTTCCGCTCGACGCCCTTGGAGCTCAAGGTGCAGCACCCCGACGACTCGTTCGTCATGTTCGACGACGAGGACCTGTCCCGCTCGCTGTTCCACCTGAGCAAGGCCAGCCCGGAGAGGTACGAGGATTTCCAAGCGGCCGTGTACACGCTGTTCCCCGAGTTCGAGGAGATCTCGGCGGTCTCCTACGCCATCAACCCCGAGGAGCACAGCAGGCTCGTCGAGATGCTCGGCGCGGCCGATGCCGACACGGACATCCCCTTCAGGATCAAAGACGAGCTCTACCGCCTGATGATAAAGAGCTCGCACGTCAACCAGCCCGTCGACGTCTCCTACATGTCCACCGGCACGAAGCGCATCATCTGGCTCATCGCCAACGTGATGATCGCCGGGGCCAAGGGCGCGGGCGGCATCGGCATCGAGGAAGTCGAGACGAGCATCCACCCCCGCATGACGCAGGAGCTCCTCGAGATCCTCAACGAGAGCGTTGCGGACACTTCATTGCTGCTCACGAGCCACTCGCCCTACCTCATCCAGTACCTGAAGCCAGAGAAGGTCTACGTCGGCGTGCCGAACGAGGACGGCATCGCGTCTTTCAGGAGGATGCGCCCGTCGAAGGTCAAGGGGGCCGTCGCCGCGGCGTACAACCACGGGTTCGGCCTCGGGGAGTACCTCTTCTCACTGATGTCGGACGACGGGGACGGCGCCCGGGTGCTCCGCGACCTCCTGGAGGACTGACATGGGCGGAAGCGAAGCACGCCGCGGCCTGGCGTTCATCGTCGAGGGCGCGACGGAGAAGGTCTTCTACCTCGAGTACCTTTCCCAGCTGTGTAAGGCCAAGGGCCTGGCCCTCAGGAAGGACCTCGCGACGCAGGAGGACAGCTACGCCATAACGTCGGCAAACGGCGAGAAAGTCGTCATGATGGCGAGCGTGAACTCCGTCTCGCAGATGACCAACTCGGCCACGTGGTTCGACAGGGCGTGCGTCGGCGAAAACCCGGAAGTCGCCTGGACGGTCTTCCTCTGCTACGACACCGACGAGTACAACAGCGACATCACGAAGTTCCACGAGGGCGACTGGGCGATGCTGCGCGAGAGCATCGCGCCGTCGGCGCAGAAGGTCGTCGACCTGGCGGCCAAGGCCGACATCGAGGACGTGATGCTGTGCGACCTGCCCGGCGTCCTGTCCTTTCTAGGGCTGCCGCCTGAGACGGAGATGCCGCCGGGCAACAAGGGGAAGACGAAGCTCAAGAAGCTCTACAGGAAGGTGGCGCCGAACAA
>CALEWN010000274.1 GCA_937925385.1 uncultured Senegalimassilia sp. | reverse complement strand
GGTCGCGGACACGCGCAAAGGCGTGCGTGCGGCGGTAGAATCGGCGCGAAGGCGACTTGCCGCCGAGGCCCAGGAATCAGCGCGTTTAGAGGGCATGTACTCGTTCCAAAGCGATATCGCCCACGGCGGTATCGTGGTCGGCCTTGACGAGGTTGGCCGGGGCCCGTTGGCGGGTCCGTTGGCTGTTGGCGCCGTGGTTCTGCCGGAACAGCCGCATATCCCGGGACTCAACGATTCCAAGCAAGTGAAACCGGAGTCGCGAGAGGCGATCGCGCGTCATATCAAGGAGATTGCAGTTGCCTGGACGGTACAGTACGTTTCACCTGAGGATATCGACGCAAATGGGATGACAGCGTCGTTGCTGAAGGCGTTTCGGGGTGCTCTTGCAGTGGTGGAGTCCGCTGGCGTGAAGCCCGATACGGTGTTGCTTGATGGCAACCCCTTGCATATGGACCCGCGCGAGGTGAACGTGGTGAAGGGCGATGGGAAGTGCGCTTCCATCGCCGCCGCCTCCATTGTGGCGAAGGTCGAACGCGATGCGCTTATGTGCGAGTATGCTCGGCAATACCCGGAGTACGATTTCGCTTCTAACAAAGGATACGCCAGCGCGGCGCATATCCAGGCTATCAAAGAGCATGGGCTTTGCCCGATTCACCGGGCTTCTTTCTGCCACGCATTCACGCAGGAAAGCCTGTTCTGATCAGGGCGCTTACACGGTTTTCGGCGTTGCATGCGTGGTCGGGCGGCGGTAGCAGGCGACAACGCCAGTACGTACGAAGATGAAGACTCCCGCGTCTTTGCCATAGCGTTCGGCAAAGGCGCGGGAGTTTTTAGTTCTAGCCTAGCTTGGCCGGTCGACGGTTTCGCCGGCGATGATCGGTGCCGGGATGGGATGCGTCCCCTCTGCAAGATCTTTGTGCGAAGGTAGGCTATCTCGCCCTCGCACCCCAATTCGGCATACATAGATGCGGGTGCACGAAGCCCCTTCATTCTCGGCTCTGCAAGCTTGTGCCGGGCTATCTGCAAGGTTTGCACAAGGGTTATGCAAGATGGTGTCGTTAAGGTGGGTGATAGCGAGGAAAGGAGACCAGCTATGGCCGAATCGCGGCATATCAAGCAAGGAAACGAACAGAGCCCGAACCAGGTGGGACGATCGGACGCACGCGACACCGAGGATGCCGTGACCGGAAATCGGTTACGGGAACAAGGGGAAGGGCGCGCCGACCGAGATGCGTCTGCTGAAATGCCTGGAAAGACCAGGGGAGGGCTCAAACGTGGCTGCTGCTCCGTAAAGGCGGATGGCGTTGATGATGAAGCTGCTGCTGTTTCGCGTACCGATAAGGATGAATCTGCGCAGAGTCCATCCGAGCGCGTCGAGAGTGCTGACGACCAGCCCAATCTTCACAACAAGCGCCTTGGTCGTTTAGGTGAAGACGTTGCTGCACGTTATCTGGTGTCGCGCGGTTATGAGATCATCGCGCGCAACTGGACGTGCCAGGCTGGCGAGGCCGATATCATCGCGCGCGATGATGATATCTTGGTCTTCGCCGAGGTGAAGACGCGATCGAGCACGGAAAAAGGGTTTCCTAGCGAGGCGGTTGATAGCAAGAAGCGCGGGAAGTACCTTAAGATCGCCGAGCTGTTCATAAGCAGATACGATGTGGGCGATGTGCAGGTTCGTTTCGATGTCATGTCGCTCGTGGTTACCGATAACGCCCACGCAACGATCCGCCATTACATCAACGCGTTCGGAACCGAGTCACAATGAGCGCGTCATGCGTAGTGCATGCCGCCACCTTGCGCGGCGTGCAAGCCGTTCCCGTTGAGGTCGAGGTCTGCGTGGGTAATGGGATGCCGGGTTTTTCGGTCGTCGGCATGGCCGATGCCTCGGTGCAGGAATCGCGTGAGCGCGTACGCGCTGCCTTGCGGGCTTGCGGCTTCGATATGCCCAACAGCAAGGTGGTGGTCAACCTTGCGCCGAGCGCGTTGCGTAAGACGGGTTCAGGGTTCGACCTTCCCATAGCTGTAGGACTGTTGTGCGCTACGGGCCAGGTGAGGCCTGCGGTGCTCGATGGGGTGCTGTTCGCGGGCGAACTGTCCTTGGAAGGGGTTGTGCGGCCGGTCGCCGGCTTGCTCGCATATGCGTTGTGCGCTCAGCGCCAGGGATATGCCCTTGTCAGCGCTGCTGAGGAAGGTGCCGGTCGGATTGAGGGCATAAGGCGGCACGTCATCGAATCGCTCGGACAGTTGCGTCGTGGGCAGTTCGCCGAACTTGGCGGCGCATTGGCGCCCGAAAAGCCCCAGGAGCTTGATTTTCGCGACATCGCTGGCCACGACATGGCAAAACGTGCGTTTCAAATCGCCGCGGCAGGAGGTCATGGTCTGCTCATGATGGGTCCTCCCGGCTCGGGAAAGACCATGCTTGCATCACGTTTGCCTTCTATCCTTGCGCCCTTGTCGCGTTCTGAAGCGCTTGAGGCTGCGGTCATCCATTCCGTTGCCGGACGGGATGCTGCGCCGCTGCTGGCGGGCATCAGGCCGTTCCACGCTCCGCACCACTGTGCGAGTTTGGCCGGTTTGGTGGGCGGAGGCTCGCCTCCGCGCCCGGGCGCCATATCGTTGGCGCACAACGGCGTGCTGTTCTTGGACGAGCTGCCCGAGTTCGCGCCTTCGGTGCTGCAGGGCATCCGACAGCCCATGGAGGCCGGCGAGGTGGTGGTCACGCGCGCCGACGGCAGCGTTCGGTTTCCTGCGCGCTTCATGCTGGTGGCGGCCGCCAACCCCTGCCCGTGCGGGTTTTTCGGCGACTCTGAACGGTCATGCACGTGTTCGCAGCGCCAGGTTCACCAGTACCAGGGACGCGTGGGCGGGCCGCTCATGGATCGCATCGATGTGCATATCGATGTTGCCCGCATCCCGCCGGGCCAGGTGCTGTCGACGGGGCACGGGACTTCATCGGCTAAGCTGCGCGAAGGCGTGCTTTCGGCTAGGGAATACGCATCGTGGCGCCGCAGCACCACGGGTTTGGATGAGCGCGCGCGTCAGGCCGAGGTGCTCGTTGAGTCCTGCGCGATGAGCGACGCCGATCGCGCCTTCATGGAGAAGCTGGCCGCATCGGGGTCTATGAGCGGACGTGCCATCATGCGAACGCTTGCGCTCGCCCGGACCATCGCCGATATGGAGCAGGTTCCCAAGGTGGGCCGCGATCACCTATGCGAAGCAGTCGGCTTTCGATTGCGCGAAGGCGGTGTGTGATGGCGGCTGGCAAACCTGAGGGGCGGAGCCTGCAGTTGGCTGGGATGAGGACGGTGCTGCTGCCTGACGACCCCCGATTCCCCGCTGCCTTGCGCTCCATCCCGCGACCGCCGAAGCGGCTCTATGTGCTCGGCGACCCCGAGGCGCTTGCGGAAGGCCTTGCCGTGGTCGGGGCGCGCAAAGCTACGCCTTACGGCATCGGGGCAGCGAAGCGCTTCGCGCGGCTTGCGGCGCAGCGGGGTATTGCGGTGATATCCGGCGGCGCGCGGGGATGCGATGCCGCCGCGCACGAGGCGGCGCTTTCCGAAGGCGCGCCCACGGTGGCGTTTCTAGGCGGCGGATGCGATGTCCCGTACCCTCGGGAGCATGCGGGCTTGTTCGAACGGATCGCGCTGTCGGGCGGGGCGGTGGTCTCCGAGCACGCTTGGGACGCGCCCGCCCTGCCTCAGCAGTTCCGTACGCGGAACCGGCTCATAGCGGGTCTTGCGCGAGCGACGCTCATCGTGGAGGCGGGTTTGCCATCGGGAACCTTCTCCACCGCCGATGAGGCGCTTGCGGCGGGTCGCGATGTGCTGGTGGTTCCGGGGGCCATCAATTCCGCATCCTCGAAGGGGGCGAACCGTCTGCTCGTGCAGGGCGCGGCTCCCGTGGTCGACGATGAGTCGTTTTCCGATGTGCTGTTCAGCGTGTTCGGTTGCTTGAAGATGCAGGAAGCAGGAGAGCTGGCCGGGGAAGGGGGCCGGTCCGGTTCGGGCGGCTTGAAGGGTGCTCGCGGTGCAAAACGTGTGCCCGCCAATCCGATTGCGGCCGCGCTGCAGGCGGAGCCGCTCGGGATGGAGCAGCTCTTCGAGCTTGCGTGCGAGCACTGCGGCAAGCGGGATGCGCGCGTTTGGCTGATGGAGCGGTTGACGATAGGCGAGCAGGCGGGGTTGTTCGCGCGTTATCCTGATGGGCGTTGGGGGCCAACGGTCTAGCGTCTGGTATGCTATGGCGCATGGATACTATGAAACGAATCTCAATCATCGGAGCCGGCCTTGCGGGAAGCGAGGCGGCTTTGCAACTAGCGGACCGAGGGTTCTCGGTCCGCCTTGTGGAAATGCGTCCCGAAAAGGGAACGCCCGTGCACAAAACCGGCTTGTGCGCCGAGCTGGTTTGCTCGAACAGCCTGAAGAGCACGAAGCCGGAAAGCGCGGCGGGCATGTTGAAAGCCGAGCTTGCCGCGCTCGGCTCGCAGGTGCATGCCGCCGCCCTTGATAACGCCGTGGCGGCCGGCGGCGCCCTTGCGGTCGATCGCGAGGCGTTCGCCCGCCAGATAACGCAGCGCATCCAGGAGCACCCCGGGATTAACTTGGAGCACGCGGAGGTATGCTCGGTGCAGCAGGCCTGCGAGGGCGCCGATGCCGTCATCCTGGCGTCCGGTCCGTTGACTTCCGATGCTTTGGCTGAATCGCTGTCCCAGATCACCGGGTCGGACCATATGGCGTTCTACGATGCGGCGGCTCCCATCGTCATGGCCGATTCGCTGGACATGGGCAAGCTGTTCCGCCAAAGCCGCTACGAGGATGCGGGCGGGCAGGTGGGCGATTACCTGAACGCGCCGTTTTCGCGCGAAGAATACGAGGCGTTCATCGAGCAGCTGGTTGGCGCCGATCGCGTGATCCGCCGCGAATTCGAGACGCGCGATTTGTTCCAGGCCTGCCAGCCTATCGAGGAGATCGCCCGCAAAGGCGCCGATGCGCCTCGCTTCGGCACGCTCAAGCCCGTCGGTCTGACCGATCCCGCCACGGGCAGGCGCCCGTGGGCCGCGTTGCAGCTGCGTGCCGAGGATGCTCACGGGGAAAGCTATAACCTGGTGGGTTTCCAAACCAACTTGACGTACCCCGAGCAAAAGCGCGTGTTCCGCATGATTCCCGGCTTGGAGCAGGCGGAGTTCGCGCGTTACGGCGTCATGCATCGCAATACCTTCATCAATGCCCCGAAGCTGCTGACGCCCGAACTTAGGCTTCGCAGCACCGGCGGCGTTGAGGTGCCGGTGTTCGTGGCGGGCCAATTGGCGGGTACCGAGGGTTATTGCGAGGCCATCCGCTCCGGGCTTCATGCGGCGTTGCATGTGGCAGCGCTGCTCGGCGGCGTGAAGGCTCCGCAGCTGCCGGCGGAAACGGCGTTCGGCGCATTGCTGGCATACGCCACCAGCCCCGAAACAGTCGATTACCAGCCCATGCATGTGAACTTCGGCATCATGGAGCCGCTTGAGCAGCGAATCCGCAACAAGGGACAGCGCTATGCCGCCTATGCCGAGCGGGGGGCGCAGGCCCTTGAGCGTTATTGCGGCGAGTTGCGCGCTTGCGGGCTTTTGGGCTGCGCAGGGGAAGCTGCCGGGCATGACGCCTAAGGCCGAGTCTTCTTGCGACGATAAGGCACCTAAGGATGTGGATGCGCAAGTGTTCACAGCCATCGAGCGGTTTATCGGCTCGTGGCGTACTGAGCGCAATCCCTCTGAGAACACCTTGCGCGCGTACCGGATCGACTTGCTTGATTACGCCAGGTGGGCAAAGCGTACGCGTGTCGATGGCCTGCATCCTAGCCACCGGCAGCTTCGCCGCTACTTAAGCCAGCTTGAGCAGGCGCAGTATTCGCGCGCGACGGTGAATCGCCGCCTGTCGGCCGTGCGCACCTTCTTCCAGTGGCTCAATGTCAACGGGATCGTGTCCGAGGACCCCGCCAGCGCGCTTTCGGGTCCCAAGCAACCGCAGCGCCTGCCGCATCATCTTCGTCCGCAGGACGTTGCCGCGCTGCTCGGCGTATACGGCAAACGGCTCGATTCCCACGGGCGCGACGAGCGTACGCCCTCCGAGATGCGCAATCAGGCGCTGCTCGAGTTTCTGTACGCATGCGGCGCTCGCGTGTCCGAGGCTTCCGGGCTGTTGCTTTCCGCGGTTGATTTCGACCAGGGGCAATGCCGCGTGCTCGGCAAAGGGTCCAAGGAGCGTATCGTGCCTTTGCACGACCTTGCGCTTTCGAGCATGCGCACGTACCTGCTGTTCGCGCGACCCTTGCTTGTCAAGGATAAGGAATGCCCGCATTTCTTCGTTTCGACGCGCGGTAACCAAATGGGCACCGATGCGATGCGCAAGATGTTCAAGCAGGCGCTTGCCGCTGCGGGGCTTTCATCCACCATCACGCCTCACGATCTGCGCCACACCTTCGCCACCGACGTGCTGGCAGGAGGCGCCGATCTGCGAAGCGTTCAGGAGATGCTCGGGCACGCAAGCCTGTCCACCACGCAGATTTACACGCATACCACCCCTGAGCGTTTAGGCGCCGAACACCATAGGGCCCATCCCAGGGGATAGGCGCGCGTCGTCGTCGAGCATAAGGAAACGGCCATGCGATCGCATGGCCGTTTCCGGTTATCTTCCCAGCAAATGCCTAATGGCGGCGATGGGATGCTTCGTAATCATGCGGGGGCCGCTGTAGCGCATCACCTGGCGGATGCGCTCGCGCATTTCCGGCTTGTAGCAGTGGTTCTCGCAGGCATCGCAGCTGGTTTTCACGTGCATTTTGCGGCATCGGCGCGTGCGCAGCGCCGCGTATTCGTCGAGCTCCGCGCATTCCGGGCACACGGCTTCGCCGCATACCGCTGTTTCGGTTCTGCTGGCATGTTCATGGTTGCCGGCGCAATACAGCGCCACCATCTGCGAGATGGTCTTCTCCTCGCGAGCTCGGCGCATCGCGATTTTCGGGGTGTCTTGTTGCACGCAGGGCCCCCTACATCGCCGTCAGGCGGATGCCTACGTATGTGGCGGTGCTCGGCAGGCCCTTGATGTCGTACTTGTCCGACAGCGGGGCGGCGGATACGCGCCAAGTGTAAGTGTCGCCGTCGATATCGACGGTGCCGGTTTGGAAGGTATTGCCCACCTCATCGGTGTCCATGGACGTGCTGGAGGCTTCGAACCCCTCGGCGGCGATGGCGGACTGGATGGCAGCCTCAAGCGTGCTCGAGGAGAAGTCGGCGTATTTCACCGCCATGCTCAAGGTATCGGCGCGGTCGACGGTAAGC
>CALEWN010000273.1 GCA_937925385.1 uncultured Senegalimassilia sp. | reverse complement strand
GGGTCAGCGTTGCGCGATCGCCCGCTTCAAGCGCGTCGGCGAACTGCCCGATGATGCCCTGCATCTCGCGCAAACCACCCAAAAGCGCGTCTTTGTTGTCGAAGGCGATGCCGCACCACAGCTCGGGCGAGCCGGCCGCGATGCGCGTGGAATCCTTGAACCCGCCCGCTGCCAGGCGCATGAGCGAATCCTGGCCCTTGGCGTGACGCACCGCAAGCTGCACAAGCGAGCTTGCGGTGAAATGCGGAACGTGGCTGACCACGGCAACCGCCGCGTCGTGCTGCTCGCGCGGCAGGCTGATCACGCGCGCGCCGATGCCGGTGATCAGCTCGTGCAGGCGCGTGAAATGCTCCGCCGGCGTATCGGCATCGGGGCACAAAATCCAATACGCGCCCTTGAACAGGTCCGCGCGGGCGCCCGAGATGCCGTTCTTCTCGGAACCGGCCATGGGGTGGCCGGGAACGAAGTTCTGCGGATATGGAAGCCTGCGAGCTGCCATTTCGATGATACGGCCCTTCGTGGAGGCGGTATCGGTGATGATACCTCGATAGCCCCACTCGGCCAGGTCCTTCAAATAGCCTTCCACCACGCTGACGGGCGTGGCCAAAACCACCAGGTCGCAGCCATCTTCGATGAACGCGCGGAACTCCGCGGCATCGGGGGCGGCGGTAGCGGTGGCCCAGCCTCTGTTGACGGCCTCGACGCGGGTGGCCAGGTCGGTGTCGACGGCCATGACCTGCGCCGAAGGGTTCGCCCCGCGCAATGCGGCGGCGAAACTGGCGCCGATGAGGCCGAAGCCGATGACGGCTACGCGTTCGAAGCCGCCGGTTTTCGCTTGATCGATTGTTTGTGCCATAAGGCGATGCAGACCTTCCGGATCCGATCTAGGATAGGACGTTGCGGGCAAGCCGGCATCGCATCGGCAAGCGCGAAACCGCCGCGCAGGTCGAAGAAGGCCCGCGACAAGGCGAAACGCCGAGTTCGCAAACACCAGCTGTTTACCCGGGTGACCATTATAGCCGTTTCCCGGCGGCGCACATCCCGCCGCCTCCGCGCAAGCACGAGGGTCACATGAACGCGAACGGGGGACGGAATGCGTTCGCGGCTGCCCGCTCATTTCCCGAAGAGCCATCGCGAACGCACCCCGTCCCCTGCTCACGCGTGCGTCACCTATTCACCCTGCGCTCCCGGCTCGCGCCCCACTACTTAATAGACGCGTGCAGCGCCGCTACCTCTTCGGGGGTGAGCTCGCGCCACTGGCCGCGGGGCAGGTCGCCTAGTTCGATGGGGCCGAAGCTGTCGCGGTGCAGCGCCAAAACGCCGTGCTTGATGGCTGACAGCATACGCTTGACCTGGCGCTTCCTCCCCTCTCGTAGCACTACGCGCACCACGGCGCGCTGCTGGGAGCGCTTGCGCAGGATGGCGGCGCGTTGCGGGCTGGGCACGCTGCCGTTGGGCTCGTGGTCGGGCACGGCGGGCGGCACCTCTAGCATGGACAGCGCGCGCTTCGCTTCCGCACCCTCCACCAGCGCGGCCTTCGCGGGCGCGGTCATGCCGTCGTCAAGCTGGATGCCCTGTTCAAGCTGAGCCAGCTGCTCGGGCGTGGGCTTGCCGTTGACCAACGCAAGATAACGCTTCTCCACGTGATGACGCGGATGCAAAAGGCCGTTTCCCAGCTCGCCGTCGGTGCTGAACAGCAACAGTCCCGTGGTGTCGAAGTCCAAACGCCCGATGGGGAACAACCCGGGGAAGCGGTCGGTGGGCACAAGCTCGGCCACCGTGGGACGGCCCTGCGGATCGGACATGGTGGTCACATAGCCGGCGGGTTTGTGCAGCATGATGGTGACGGGCCCGCCCTCCAGGCGCACGGGCACGCCGTCGACGGCAACCTGGTCGACCAGCGGGTCAACCTTGCTTCCCAGCTCGGTGACCACCCGGCCGTTCACCGTCACGCGCCCGGCCGTCATGAGGTTCTCCGACCCGCGACGACTTGCCGCGCCGGCGCGCGCCAGGAACTTCTGCAGGCGCATGGGCACAAGGCGCTCCTCGGGCTGCGTTTGATTGGGTTTGAGTTGCCTGGTCATGATTCTCCCATCACAGGTCGGTCGTAGCGGGCGGGGAAACGGTTACTCGTCGTCGGTTTCGAACCTCAGGTTGTCGAAGTCGATCTTCTCCACCAGCCCGAAGCTTTGCACCATGGCGTCGGCGAGCATCTGCTGCGCGGCGCTGCTTGCCGGGCCGTCGCCGGCCGGGAACGTGGCCTGCGAGTCCGACTCGTCGGGCACCGGGTCGTCAGCGGAAAACGCCAGCTGCCCGTCCGCCGCAACGCGCTCCGGAGCCGCCTGCCGAGACGCGCGAGCTTCGCCGCCGGCACCCGCGCCGCCCGAACCCTGCTGCGAGGTCAATGCACCGCCAGCGCCTTCGTCCTCGAAATCGAACTGTAGGCCGTCGAGCGGATCGCCCGCTTCCCCATCCGACATCTGCGCCTCGGGCACCACACGCGCCTCCTGTCCGCCCGCGCTCAGACGCTCGCGGATGAGCTGACGCGTGGCATCGTCGGGCGCAAACTCGTCCAAGTTGGGAAGATCGCTCACCGAACGCCGCCCGAACTTCTCCAGGAAGCCGCGCGTGGTGGCGTACAGCATGGGGTTGCCCGGCGCGTCTGCCTGCCCCGCTTCGCGGATCAAACCCTTCTCCACCAGGGAGTTTATGGAGCTGTCGGAGTTCACGCCGCGCACGCTGGCAACGCCGGCGCGCGTGCAGGGCTGCAGGTAAGCCACGATGGCGAGCGTTTCCATAGCCGCCTGCGAGAGTTTGCGCGTGTCCCACGACAGCACGTACTTCTCCACCAGGTCATGGTACGCCGGGTGCGTGTACAGCCGCCAGCCGCCGGCCACCTCGCGCAGCTGGATGCCGCGCTGTTCGCGCTCCAGCTTCTCGCGCAGGTCCACCAGCGCCTGCTCGACCAGCTTCGGGTCGGTCTCCAGCATATCTGCCAGCTCGATGACGCCGACCGGCTCGTCGGTGACGAACAGCATGGCCTCTATAGCGCCGCTCAGCTGCGCCTGATCAAGTCCTTCGAACATCTATTCCTCCCCAACCGACGTCAGCGCGTCGTCGCCATCCAGCAAAAGCTCGCCCGAGCCCTCAATGTACTCGATGTCGATATCGCCGAACAGCTGGCTTTGCTCCACGCGCACCATGGAGCGCTTGTACAGCTCGAGCACCGCCAGGAACGTGACCACCACCAGCGGCGTGGGGGCATCTTCGGCGATCAACTGCGAGAAGCGCAGCTGCTTGAGATTGCGGATGCGCTGATGGATGGCGCGCACGTGCACCTCCACCGGGATGGGCTTCGCGGCGATGTGCTCGCTTTCCAGCAAGAACACCTCGCGGCGCGCCAGCGCGCGGGCGGCAAGCAGCGCAAGCGAGTCAAGCGACACGTCGCGCAGGAAGTCGGGCATAAGGTTCAGGAAGCACGCCTCAGGACCGAACGGACGCGGATGCATGCGACCCTCGGCGACGAACCGCGCATGCAGCGCCGCGGCGGCGTTCTTGTACTGCTTGTACTCCAGCAGGCGCTCCACCAGCATGTCGCGCGCCTCGGAGGGCGCCAGCTCGGCGATGTCGTCCTCTACCTCGATATGCTCGCGCGGCAGCAGGCTTTGCGCCTTGATCTCCAGCAGCGTGCTGGCTACCAGCAAAAAATCGCTGGCGACGTCCAGGTCAAGATTCTGCATGCGGCCCACTTCGGCCAGGTACTGGTCGGCGATCTGCGTGATATTGATGGCGCCGATGTCAACCTTCTGGCGGCTGACCAGGCACAACAGCAGATCGAACGGCCCTTCGAAGCTGTCGGTGCGAACGCGATACGACACGATGCCCCGCCGCCCCTACGAGATGGTGAAGGGGAACAGCAGGTTGCCCAGGTTGCCGGCGGTAGCGTCCAGGTAGATGCCGAACACGTTCACGTGGATGATATACGGCAGCATAATAGCCACGATCATGAAGATGGGGAACGCATACTGCTGCACCTTGTAGTACTTCGGCAACCACTTCACGGGCATGAAGAACGCGAAGATGGAGCTGCCGTCCAGCGGAGGGATGGGCAACAGGTTGAAGAACATAAGGTACAGGTTGATCAGCGCGAACATGGGCAGGAACATCAGGTAGAAATAGAAGAACGCCTGGCTCTGCACCACCCACTGCGCAACGGGGGCGAACCCGTAGAGCACCCACGCGACCACGCCCGCCAGCACGGCGAGCAGCAGATTGGCGGCAGGACCGGCCAAGCCCACGATCAGGTCGCCCTTGCGCGGGTCCTTGAAGTACGCGGGATTGTACGGAACCGGCTTGGCGTAGCCGAACACGGGCATGTTCATGGCCATGAGCAAAAACGGCATGATAACGGTGCCGAACGGGTCGACGTGCGCAAGCGGGTTGAACGACAGGCGCCCCGCGCGTTTGGCGGTGGGGTCGCCCAGTTTCCAAGCAGCAAAGCCGTGCGCCATCTCGTGCAACACGATGGCGGGAACGAAGCTCAAGATCGAGCAGATGAGATAAGGAAGCTGTGTAGTCATAATCGCATCATTATAACGCCACAAACGCCAATGCGAAACCAATAACCGACCTGAAACCCATTCGTAACGCCAATAAGCACAAGCAAACTCAATAGACGCAGCACCGCGCAACTACGCAGCTCGCACGCAATCGCAACGCACAACACGTGTCCACCGGACGAACGCAAAGCGGGCGGGCGACCTTGATGGCCGCCCGCCCGCTTGAAAGCGCTATCGCTATCGCGAGGCCAGCGCCTGTCGCGCTGGCCTCCCGTCTATCGCGAACTTACGCGTTCTCGCGCTCGAACTTGTCCATGAACTGGACGAGCGCCTCGACACCGGCCTTGGGCATGGCGTTGTAGATGCTGGCGCGCATGCCGCCGACACTGCGGTGGCCCTTGATGTTCTCGATGCCCGCGGCCTTCGCCTCGGCGATGAACTTGGCGTCCAGCTCGGGGTTGCCCGTAACGAACGGCACGTTCATGAGAGAGCGGAACTCCTTCTTCGCCGTGCCGCTGAACAGCTTGGACTGATCCAGGTAGTCGTAGAGGATGGCGGCCTTCTCCTCGTTGAGCTTCTGCATGGCCTCAAGACCGCCCAGGCCCTTGAGCCACTGGAACACCTTGCCGCACATGTAGATGCCGTAGCACGGCGGGGTGTTGGACAGGCTGCCGGCGTCGGCCTGCGTCTTGTAGCGCATGATGGTGGGCGTGAACGGCAGCACGTCCTCGCGGATCAGGTCGTCGCGCACGATGACGATGACCACACCTGCCGGGCCGACGTTCTTCTGCACGCCGCCGTAGATGAGGCCGTACTTCGACACGTCCATGGGCTCGGAGAGGAACATGCTCGACACGTCGGAGACCAGCGGGATGTCGCCGGTTTCGGGCAGCTTGGTGTAACGGTTGCCGTAGACGGTCTCGTTCTGGCAGATATAGACGTAATCGGCGTCGGGGCTGAACGTGAGGCCGTCGACGTCGGGCACGTAGGTGAAGTTCTCGTCCTCGGAGCTGGCGATGCAGCGGGCGTCGCCGTAGAGCTTCGCCTCCTTGAACGCCTTCTTCGACCAGTTGCCCGACACGATGTAGTCGGCAACCTTGTTCTGCATGAGGTTCATGGGGATGGCCGCGAACTGCTGCGTGGCGCCGCCCTGCAGGAACAGCACGCGGTAGTTGTCGGGGATGTTCATGAGGTCGCGGATGTCCTGCTCAGCGGTCTCGATGATGCCCTTGAACGCGGCGGAGCGGTGCGACATCTCCATGACGGACATGCCGGTGCCCTGATAATCGAGCATTTCCGCGGCAGCGGAGGACAGCACCTCCTCGGGGAGCACTGCCGGACCGGCCGAGAAATTGTACACGCGAGCCATGCTGAACCTCCTTGGGTTGACGAATGGGATAGCGCACCCGCATATGCGCGGGTTTGCGCCGGACGCGGAGCGCAAGCGCGTTCCGCACCGACCCAGTATGAGCCTTTCGCATGTTGAACCTACCGGCGATGCGGGATTTGCAGGCAAACGGCGAAGGCGCTCCGCGGGCGGCGGGCCGCCGCCCGCGCGCATGGAGAAACCATGGGAACTTTACAGCTGTCAAGTCAGCTGTAAAGTTTTGCGGCATACTGCAGCGTCAAATAACCGCACGAAAGCATGGAGCGAACATGAGCGAGCAGGTCATCGAAAACAACGCAGGGCAAACCGGCGCAGGCGCGCAAGCGTCTGGCGCAGCCGAGTCCATCGCGGCGCTCACCCAGGAGATCGCGCAGCTCAAGGAGCAACGCGACGCCGTGATCTTGGCGCACTACTATGTGCCGCCCGAGGTGCAGGCCGCGGCCGACTACGTCGGCGACAGCTTCGCTCTGGCAAAACTGGCCGTCGACCTGCCGCAGCAGACCATCGTGCTGTGCGGCGTGGAGTTCATGGGCGAATCGGCGAAGCTGCTCAATCCGGACAAAACGGTGCTTTTGCCCGAACCCGCCGCCGACTGCCCCATGGCGCACATGATCAGCAAGCCCAACATCGACCACGTGCGCGCCGAATACGGCGACGACCTGGCCGTGGTGTGCTACGTCAACTCCACCGCCGAGGCGAAGACCTGGTCCGACGTGTGCGTGACCTCTTCGAACGCCGTGAAGATCTGCAGCAACCTGCCGCAGCGCAACATCCTGTTCATCCCCGACATGAACCTTGGCCGCTACGTGGCAAGCCAGCTGCCCGACAAGAACGTCATCTTGAACAAAGGTTATTGCCCGCGCCACATGACTATCAGCGTGGAGCAGATCATCGACCTGGAGGAAGCCCACCCCGACGCCGTGGTCATGGCGCACCCCGAGTGCCCGGCCGACGTGCTCGCCGAGGCCGACTTCATCGGGTCGACGAAGGGTATGATCGAGCACGCCGCCGCGTCGGACGCGCAGGAGTTCATCGTCTGCACCGTGGTCGGCATCATCCGCGAGCTGGAGCTGCGCACCCAAGGCACGGGCAAACGCTTCCACTTCCCCGCCACCACGCCGCGCTGCGAGAACATGGACCTGGTCACGCTGCCGAAGCTTGCCGCATGCCTGCGCAACCCCGCTCCGTACGAGGTGCACGTCGGCGACAGTCTGGCCCCCGCAGCGCGCCTGACGCTCGAGCGCATGCTGGAGTACGCGGCGAAGTAGGCGACGAAGATGAGCGAAAAGATCGAATTAGTTAGCGAGACGGGTGCTGCACCCGCGAAAACGGTGATAGCGGACACGAATCGCACGCATGCCAACGCACTCGAGCAAACGGCGGCCGCGAGCATAACTTGCGGGGACGCCAACCTATCTACGGAAGCAATGGTTTCCGGTGCAGCTTGCTCGCATGGCGTTGCACCACGCGACCCTGCCGGTGACCGATTGCAACCGGATTGCGACGGCGCTGCTGCACCGCACGATATCGCCTGCGATGTGGTCATCGTCGGCTGCGGCGTGGCGGGATTGTACTGCGCGCTGAACCTCCCCTCCACGCTTTCCGTAGTGATGCTGGCGAAGACGACCGTGGACGAATGCGATTCCATGCTGGCGCAAGGCGGTATCTGCGTGCAGCACGACGACGCCGATTACGCGCCGTTCTTCGAGGACACCCTGCGCGCCGGTCATTATGAGAACCGCTGCGAAAGCGTTGATCTGATGATCCGCGCAAGCCGCAGCATCATCTCCGACCTGGTGAAACGCGGCGTGGACTTCGAACGCGATAAAGCAGGCAACCTACGCTACACCCGCGAGGGCGCGCACAGCCGTCCGCGCATCTGCTTCCACAGCGATATCACCGGCGACGAGATAACCTCCACGCTGCTGGCGCGCGTACGAGAGCTGCCCAACGTCCGCATCTTGGAACACACCTGCATGGACGACATCCTGGTCGCGCAGGGGGATGGCGAGCGCCGCCAGACGCAGACGAGTTGCTGCGGCGTCCTTGCGCATGCAGCCGACGGGGCGCAGCTGCGAATCTTCGCAGGTCAGACGCTTTGGGCCTGCGGCGGCATCGGCGGCACGTACCCGCGCTCCACCAACTTCCCCAGCCTTACCGGCGACGCGTGCGCCATTGCCGCGCGCCACGGCATCGCCCTCGAGCACATGGACTACGTGCAGATTCACCCCACCTCCCTGTACTCGACGCAGCCAGGCCGGGCGTTTCTGATTTCGGAATCGTGCCGCGGCGAAGGGGCCGTGCTGCTCGACGCTAACGGGAATCGCTTCACCGACGAGCTGCAACCGCGCGACGTGGTGAGCGCCGCCATATACCGGCAGATGGCCGCAGAAGGCACGGATTTCGTGCGCCTCTCTTTTGCCAACATGCCGAAAGACGAAATCACGGGGCACTTCGGGAATATCTACAAGCGCTGCCTGGAGGAGGGGTTCGACATCACGCACGAGCCCATCCCCGTCGTGCCGGCGCAACATTACTTCATGGGCGGCGTGCGGGTTGACCGCAACAGCGCCACGGACATGCCGGGGCTGTACGCCGCCGGCGAGACCAGCTGCAACGGCGTGCACTGGAAGAAACGCCAGGCCAGCAAATCGCTTATTGAGTCGCTCTTGTTCGCGCAGCGCTCAGCATGGGACATGTGACGCAAGCTGGGAGTGAAGGCGCCCGTCACGCAAACCTACCCCGAGCAGCCCTGCGGCGCCGACGCGCAGGCGTACAAGCGCCTCTGCGCCGAAGCCGAGCGCAAAACCCGTGAGAGCACGGCGCAAACCGCAGCGCAAACCTGCACGCAAAACGCAGTACACGACAGGCCGCAAACCTGCGTGCAAGACGCTGGGCAAAGCGCGACGCCAACCGAGCCTCGCAACGCTGGGCAGCCCGGTTCGCAAACCGAAGCGCAAACCTGCCCGCAAAACCCTTCCCCGTCCGATATCGATCGCACCGCAAGCTCCAAGGAGGTCGTTTGCGCATGAACCCCATCACGCTGACAACCGTGGCCGAGCCGCTTATCCGCCAGGCGCTGGCCGAGGACATCACCAACGAAGACGTGTCCACCGCCGCCATCATGCCCGACGCACGCCCCGCCGCCGTGGACCTTATCGCGAAGGCCGACGGCGTGCTGTGCGGCCTCGATGTGTTCGAGCGCACGTTCGCCATCTTGGACCCCGAGACGCGCGTCCAGCGCTTCGCTGCGGACGGCGACAGCGTTTGCGCAGGCCAGACGCTTGCAACGGTGACCGGCGACGTGCGCGTGCTGCTGTCGGGCGAGCGCGTGGCCCTGAACTACCTGCAGCGCATGAGCGGCATCGCCACCTACACGCACCGCGTGGCCGCGCTGCTCGAAGGCAGCACCACCCAGCTGGTGGACACGCGCAAAACCACGCCGAACATGCGCGTGTTCGAGAAGGAGGCCGTCAGGTGCGGCGGCGGGCGCAACCACCGCTACAACCTCTCCGACGGGGTGCTGCTGAAGGACAACCACATCGCCGCCGCGGGCGGCGTGCGCGAAGCCATCGAGGCCGCGCGCGCCCATGCCCCGTTCGTGCGCGAGATCGAGGTGGAGTGCGAGACGTTCGCACAGGTCGAGGAGGCAGTCGCCGCCGGAGCCGACATCATCATGCTCGACAACATGAACCACGACGCCATGGCAGCGGCCATCGCGTTCATCGACGGGCGCGCGAAGACCGAGTGCTCCGGCAACATCGACGCGCACAACGTACAGGCCATCGCAGACCTGGGCATCGACTTCGTGTCCAGCGGCGCGCTCACCCACTCGGCGCCCATCCTGGACGTGTCCATGAAGCACCTGCGCATGCTGGACGGCAACGCCGATAGCAAAGCAGGCGCCGCTGGCAACAATGCACCGGTGACCGATATACACCGGGAAAGCGGGCAGTAGCCATGGCAACAAAATCCGAGGCCAGACGCGCGTCGCTGCTCGATGCGCTTCGATCAGCCGATGCGCCGGTATCCGGGGGCCAGCTTGCGAGCGCCCTTAACGTCAGCCGGCAGATCATCGTGCAGGACATCGCGCTGCTGCGCGAGGCGGGCGCGAACATCGTGGCAACCACGAAAGGCTACGTATTGGCAGATACCGCGCAAACCTTAACTCAGAACACAACGCAAACCATGACGCAAAACGCCGCAGAGCAACCAGCCGCGGTCCTTGACGAACCCGCACGCACGTTCAAGCTGCACCACGAGGTCGAGCAAACCAGGGACGAGCTTCAGACCATCATCGCGCTCGGCGGTCGCGTGCACAACGTGTCCATCAGCCATCGCGCCTACGGTCGCATCACCGCGCCTTTAGAGATCGCCGACCAGGCGGATATCGAACAATTCATCCACGATATCGAAAGCGGAAAATCCTCGCCGCTCAGTACCGCCACCTCGGGGTACCACTATCACCTGGTATCGGCGCCAAGCGACGAGGCCCTCGAAGCCATCGGCAGGGCGCTCGCCGACAAAGGTTTCCTAGCCCCGCTGCTCCCCCACGAGCAGGAGGCGTAAAGGGTCATTCCCAGCTTTCCGGCATGCCTTCTATCAGCATGAACCGGGTCGATCCGGCCAAGACCAACTCGTCGCCGGCGTGCACCTCGACCGGTTCTGCACATGCGGAAGCGCCCGCGCGTGCCGGCTCCACCACCGTCTCGGAGCCATCTTCGCCGCTAATCAGCACGGTGCCGTTGGAGCTTCCCAAGCCCTGCACGCACCATCGGCCCGCCTCGTTGCACCAGATGCGCAGATGATGGCCCGATACATCGGGCTCCACATCGTTGATGTCGTCAGGCCCCAAGGCCAGCGCGCCGATCTCCACACCGTCGGAAAGCGGCTGCACCCAGTGCAAACCCCCCGAAACCAGGCCTCCCACCATGCGCAAAAGGCCCAGCGCCTGCGCCTGCTCGCGTGGGTCGGCGGACGCTTCGCCAGGCTGCTCGCCCTGGTCCATAACGGCAGCGGGGACGGTTTCCAGCCTTCCGCCGTGCACCGTCTTCACATAATCGAGCACGTAGGCGCACGCGCGTTTCACGTTCGCGCTGCACCCCGCCGCCACGAACAGCACCATGGCAAGCTCAGCGCGCTCCTCCACGCTATAGCCCGCGCCGCGTGCTAGACGCTCCAACACGTTGCGATACAGCGCCAGGTCCTGGTGACACTCGCGCAGCGCCTGTTCCATAAGCGCACCACCCTGGTCCGTGACCAGGGACAACGCCTCCTCGGCCGACAGGCCCTTCCCGTCGCGGGAGCGCAGGCGCGCCGAAACGCGAAGCGCCGCCACGCCCCAATCGCAAAAGTAGCGGTCCTGCAGCGAGCCCACGGGGGCATGCACGATGAAGCGTGAAACCCACGTGCGGTCGTCGCAACGCGACAGCGGGCTTTTGCCGTCGGCAAGCGGGCGGCCGGACAGCACCAGACGCGCCAGATCCTTATGGCTGATGCCGCCATAGCGCTTCATGGTCTCGAACAGGGCGCCGCACGGCGTCAACTCCGTCGCCATCAGCCTCACGCTCCTTCGCTCATATCGTCATCCAACGCATCGCGTTTGCCCGCAAACCGGGCATTTGCGCCCGAAGCCTCGCCTGCGGAGTCATCGACCTCGTACTCAGGTTGCGAGTCGGCGCCGCGAACCTTCTGCGTTTCGCCCTTGCCGGCTTCGCCCTCGAGGGCTACCGCAGCCGCGCCCGGAAGCGCATCGGCCCCGTCGCAATCGCCCGAGGGCAGCGCCTTACGGCGAACTACCTGGGGCAATGCCACGTTCAGCGCGAAATCGGCCGCCATGAGGCACCAGCCTGCAGCCGCCGCGGCCACCAAGGCCATGGAAAGCAAGTGCTGCTGGGCCGCCACCTCGAAACGCATGTCGGCAAGCACCTGCCACAGCGCGGCGAACGTGACCGCAAGGCCCGCCGTACCACGCAAAAAGCCCGCCGTGGTGCGCGAGCCGCCGAAGCGCAGCGACAACCCCACCAGCGCGGGGAACAGCGCCGCAACAGCCACCACGACCCCGGGAACGCCGCCTGACCAGGCAAAACCCGCCGCATCAAGCGACGCTTGCGCCCCGTTGGCAAGCACGGCTGCCGAAACCGCAACCCCCGCCAACGCCGCCGCCGCAACGCCCTTGCACGCCATACGCACATGGGCCAGCGTGGAATCGGCCACATCAAGCGCCGATGCGGCGAACCCGCCAGGCACGCACGGCACCAGCGGACGGCCGCAAAACGACCGTTCCACGTTGTCGGCGTAGTGGATAGAGAACGACGACAGCGCATCACGAACCGCCGCGGCATCGGGGCGATCGGATTGCCCGCGAGCCAGGCAATCGCCCAACACGATACCGAGCTGCTCATCCACGAAGGACAGCGCCTCGGCCGCTTCCGACACGCCCATCGGCGCGGACAGCTTATCCTGCGCATGCTGCACCGCAACCGCCACCTCGGGTTCGCAGGCAAGAGCCTCAAGCAGCCCGTCGGCCCGAGCGTGCGCCATCACCGCCGTCGGCGCGGGAGCGGCCATCTTCGCACGATACGGCGAAACAGGCGCCCCATCTTCCCCAACCGCATGCAAATCGTAAGGGGCCCGCCCGCACGCCAACTGGTACACCACGCTTGCCGCGGCGTACACGTCGATCGCCGGGGATTTGCGCAGCTCGGCCAGGCCCGGGATGTCGTCGCTGAGCATCTCGGGCGGCGCGAAATCGGCCGTAGCACCGCGGAACACCGCATTCTCGCTGGTAAACGATGTGGAACGCGGCTCCGACTCGGCCGATGAGCCGAAGTCGATAAGGTACAGGTCGAACACGCCCTCGTCCACCTGCTGCTCCAAGGACAGCCGCGACGTGCGCACCATGACGTTGCGTGGGCTGATGTCGCGGTGCACGAACCCGCCTTCCACATACCCCATGCGCGCCACCAGGTCGAACAGGTCGCGGCCCAGGCGCGCCGCCACCAGCGGGCTCACGCGGCCGTAACCGTCGACGGCAAGCTGCCGCCGCACGCGGTCCAAGGTGATGCCCTCAACCCATTCCATAACGATGCACGGCACCCCGTCGACGGTGCCTCGGCCATATAGACGGGGAAAGCCCTTCAGCCCCGACAGCAGGATATGGCATTCGTATTCGCGTTCGAACGCGGCACGCGAGGCGCGCACGCGGCGCGCATGATCCTCCTCGGTTTCGCCATCACGACGATGCGGAAGCGAAAGCAGCTTGAGCGCCAGATGCTCGCCCTGCGCGTTGCGTGCATGCTCCACGCGGCCCGTCCCGCCGCGATGCCCCTGCCCCTGCGACACGAACAACGTGACGAAACGGCGCACGTAGGACGGCCGATCGGCATCGGAAAGCGAAAGCGGCGCGCTGAAATCGGCCACGCGCACCAGGCGCATGCCCTGAACGGCGCCCGACGAGGCGAGCGCGGCGCCCTTATCAACCAGCCCGCTCATAACCTGATGCTCGCTAACGTCTCGTTCAAGTGCGCCGCCGCAATGCTGTTGCCGGAAGCGTCCTGATCAGCGCGAACAGGTTCCATCCAACGATCAACCCCTTCCGCCGGGTTATCGTATTCCATGTTCAACCCCCATGCGTCGTAAATGACAGTCAGGTATTGGTCCAACGCGATGTAGGCACGCTGAAGGTTGCTCTTCTGCTCCAGCCAACGCGAACCATCGGCGAACGCGCTCGAGTTGCGCAGCAGCAGGAAGTCGGTGAGCGTTTGGCTGTCTATGGCGGCGCACTCGTTGTAATCGCTTTGGCGAAGAGGGCGCGACGTGCTCATGCAGTCGTTGTTGAACGCGGCCACGGCGTTGTTCAAGCGCACAACATAGGCGTTCACACGCGCCTGATGGTCCACCAGCACGGCATATGCCGCCGCCTCCTGCTCGGCCGTGGGCGGGACGGGCGTGGGAGCGGAGCCAGTGCCGGAGCCCCCGGCGTTTTCCGAACCCGAACCCGCGCCCGATCCGCCGGTACCGCCGGACGCATCGCTTGCGCCGCCGGAGCTGCCCGAGCCGGAGCCGGACGCGGACCCGCTGCCGCCCGAAGACGTAGAAGCCGACGTCGAAGCCGAGCCCGAGGCCGTCGAATCGCCACCGGCGATCTGCTGGGCACGAGTGAACGACGAATCCACCGAGGAAACCGCCGTTGCCCCGGTCAGCGACGCAACGCCCAACGCGCCGGAGCTCGAGCCAAGGCCCAAGGCCGACGCAGCATCGGGCGCGGCGGCATTGACCCTGGAGGCCTCGATCGTCACCGGGCCCACCGCGCGCGTCGAGTCCACGGGACCCGCCTGAACCTCGCGCATCTGGCCGTCAAGCCACAAAGCCGATTCCAGCGGGATGACCACCGCGCTGGGCTTGTCGGACACCACGGCGGGAATCGCGGACACGTAACCGCCGACGCCCGCAATCATCAGGGCGAACGACGCGGCCGAAAGCGCCATCATGGGACGGGTGATGCCGGGCTTCCACCGCAGCCTGCGCGCGCGGCGCGCAGGGCGGTCGGTGGCGGCGAACGTGGGCGTAGGACTAGGGGAAGGACTGACGGCGCTGCCTGCGGGCGTCAGCTGATCGGCAGGCGCCTGAGGGCGCGCCGCTTCACCGGCGACCAAATCCGCCGTGTTGCGCTCATCATCGTGCGCGTTTTGCTCCGTCATCGCCTTCCCTCCTTTCCCTTCTCGTCTCAAAAGGCGCCGTTATGCCAAACCAGGCCAGTTTTGCTGGCGCAGGGCCTCGTATGCGGCTATTGCAACCGAGTTGCTTAAGTTTAAGCTGCGCATCCCGTCGCGCATGGGGATGCGCACGCAAGCGGACTCGAAGCGCTGCATAACGGCCTCGTCGAGCCCGCGGCTTTCGCGCCCGAACACCAGCCAGGCATCCGGACCGTACGAAACGTCGGCGAAGCTGCGCTGCACATGCCCCGTGAACAGGTGCAGCTCGTCGGCGGCATGGGCCTCGAAGAACTCGTCGGCGCACGACCAGCGCACGATGTCGACATCGTCCCAATAGTCGCACCCCGCGCGCGCAAGGTTGCGCTGCGTGACGGCGAAACCCATGGGCTCCACCAGATGCAACCGCGCGCCGATGCACGCGCACGTGCGCGCCACATTCCCCGTGTTCTGGGGAATCTCAGGCTCCACCAACACGATGTTCAGCATCCTTGCAACCTTTCGTTCGAACAACCCGACTTTTGCGCGGGCAACCTCACATGACCGAGCCCTGACAACCTGAGCGCCACCGGGCGCACAATCGCACGCCCGGCGCAGCGCCCCTACACGCCCATGGCCTCGGCCTGCTTGGCCATCTCCTCTTCGAGCTCTTCGTTGAGTATGAACCACTCCTCCTCGGCAGCGGCGATACGCTGCTTGAGCTTGGAGTGTTCGGCCACGGCGTCCGAGGACGCATCCTCGTTGATATAGAAGTCAGGGTCGGCCATCTTCGCCAGCAGCACCTCCATGCGGGCGTTGTCGCGTTCCATCTGCTTGTCGAGCTCGGCGATGCGCTTGCGGTGGTTCTTCAGCGCGGCGTAGGCGCGGTTGCGCGCCTCAGCCTCGCGGCGCTTCTGCTCCTTGGTCTTCGGCGAGCTGCCGCGCTTTGCCGTCAGCTCTCCCGAGGCGGCCGGCGCAGGCGAAGCGGGCGCGGAAGAGGCGCTCTTCGACGCCTTCCCCTTCCCCGACCCGCCCTTTCCGGCAGGTTTGCGCTCCATCAGCTCGTCGACGAGCGACTCATCGGTGGGCTCGGGCCCGTCGAGCTGGCCGGACTTGAACAGGTAGTAATCGTAGTCGCCGTCGTAGACGGTGACCTTGCCGGGCTTCACCTCCACGATGCGGTTCGCGATGCTGCGGATGAGGTGACGGTCGTGCGTGATGAGCAGGATGGTGCCGTCGAAGCGGTTGAGCGCCTGCTCAAGCACGTCGGCGCTGGCAATGTCCAGGTGGTTGGTGGGCTCGTCGAGGCACAGCAGCGGCTTGGGCGCCACGAGCATCTTCGCCAGCGCCAAGCGGCCCTTCTCGCCGCCGGAGAGCACGCTGACCTTCTTCTCGACGGCGTCGCCCTCGAACAGGAAGGCGCCGAGCAGGCTGCGCACCTGGCTGATGTTCCAGCCCGGCGCCACGTGGTCGAGCTCCTCGAACACGGTGTTGCCCGCGTGCAGCTCCTCCAGCTGGTGCTGCGCGTAGTACGTCAGCGCCACGTGCACGCCGTAGTCAATGGTGCCGGCGTCGGGTTTCATGACGCCCGCGATCATCTTCATAAGCGTGGATTTGCCCGCGCCGTTGGGGCCCACAAGCGCCACCTTGTCGCCGCGGTACATGGTGAAGTCGAAGTTGTCGTAGACGCGCTTGTCGCCGAAGGCCTTCACCAGGCCGCGGCAGCGCACCACCTCGTCGCCGGTGCGCGGCGGCTGCACGAAGTTGAAGTGGATGGGCTTCTTCTCCTCGGGGATCTCGATGAGCTCCTCTTTCAGGCGTTCCAGGCGCTGCGCGCGCTCCTGGGCTTGGCGGGCCTTTGTGGCCTTGTAGCGGAAGCGCTCGACGAAGTCCTCCAGGTGCTTCATCTCCTCAAGCTGCTTGGTGCGCTGCTGGCGCAGACGCTCGATGCGCTCCTCGCGTGCCTTGAGGTATGCGGAATAGTTGCCCTTGTACAGGTTGACGCGGCCGTTGGCCACCTCGGCCACGCGGTCGACCATGTTGTCCATGAACTCGCGGTCGTGGCTGACCACGATGACGGTGCCCTCGTAGCCGCGCAAAAAGCCCTCGAGCCACTTCACCGACTCAAGATCTAGGTGGTTTGTGGGCTCGTCGAGCATGAGCACCTCGGGATTGCGGACCAGCAGCTTGGCCAGCGCGATACGCATCTGCCAACCGCCGGAGAAGTTCGTGGTGGCCTGCTTGATGTCGCCTTCCTTGAAGCCCAGGCCGAACAGCACGCCGCGGACCTTGGCCTCGATGGTATAACCGCCCAGCATCTCGTAGGCGTCGCGCGCGCGGCCGGCTGCGACAAGCTGGCGCTCGGTGGGATTGTCGCCCAGCGACTCCTCCAGCTCGCGCAAGCGCTGTTCGGCTTCCAAGATCTCCACCTGCGAGGACATGACCTCCTCGAAGATGGGACGATCGGGCATCTCGATGGCTTCCTGCTCCAGGTAGCCCACGCGGGCGCCCCTTGCGAACAGGATACGACCCTCGTCGGCGTCCTCGCGGCCGCTGATGATGTTGAGCATGGTGGTTTTGCCGGCGCCGTTGGGACCTACGAGCGCCAGGCGGTCGTATTCCTCCAACTTGAACGTGACGTCGGAGAACAGCGTGCGCCCGCCGAACGACTTCGACAGATGCTCAACCTGCATGATCATGATGCGACAACTCCTTTAGCGCTAAAACGAACCTACGCGAAGGGAGCGGACAGCCGACACCGAGAAATGAACGCAAAAACAGATACCCTCGACGAAGGAGGGAATCCGTGCGAGATAAAAAAAGAACCGCCAACTTGCGCTGGCGGTTCTTGGAGCTTCATGGCTCCCCGGGTAGGATTCGAACCTACAACCCTCCGGTTAACAGCCGGATGCTCTGCCGTTGAGCTACCGAGGAATTTCTTCGGTGCGCTTCGTTTCCTTGGCGCAAGAAAGTATTATAGACATTTCAATTTTCGGCGCAACCCCCTTTTTCAAAAATTTTTTCAGCAGCCGATTCCGGGGGCTGCTGGCTTGATTTGCAAGTTCATCCGAACACTTCGATTTCGTCATTGAACTCAGCCGGACAGGTACGGCTGAGTCTAGGGGTTTCCCAATCGGCCGCGACGGCGCCCAGACACCGTCGGGCAAATCGCAGCCGCCCGCCTTCGCCGCTCAGCAGCGCGACCCAAGCGCCACGCCGGGTACAGGCACCGCGCAGCACCACGGGCCCTAGTAAATCCCGAACGCGTTCCACAGCAGCACGTTCGCGCCGATCATCAGCACGAGCGACCCGAACATGAAATACAGCGCGATGCGATACACCGACACCGTCTGCCCCGCCACGGCGGCCGACGCCACCGCATGCGCGCCCGCCTGCTGCACGGGCACCTGCGCATGGGCGCCCAGCTGCGTGGTCCAGCCCTTCGACAACGGCTCGCTCGAGCGCACCTGCAAAAGTTCCAAAAACGACAGCGCCGCCGCAAGGGCGAAGTACAGCCCGAAGTCACAAATGTAGCGCATAAGGATGCCGGCGCCCTGCAAGTCGAAGATGCACAGCACCACCGCCACGCAAACCGCGCAAATCCACAGCGGCATAAGGCCCTTCGCCTTCAGGCCGTGGCGGACGCGCGGCAGCGCCAGCAGCACGAGCGTCATCGGGTACAGGAAGAAGTAGCCGCCGAACATGGGCTCGTAGATGGTGACGCCCTGATATGCCGGGTCCATGTAGGTCTGGTGCATGAACGGGAACTGGCTGCCCAGCGCGGGGGGCTGGAACAGGTACGCGTACAGGCCGAACGGGATGCGGTCGGCGTGGAACCCGCGATGCGTCATGTCGTTGGTGGTGAGGTTATAGTTCGCGCCGAAGTCG
>CALEWN010000272.1 GCA_937925385.1 uncultured Senegalimassilia sp. | reverse complement strand
GTCGGTGTCGATACCGGTATCGATGACGGCGATCAGCTGGCCATCGCCTTTCTGCTCGATGTCGTCGGCTTGCGTGATGTCGAGGGACGCCTGGTTCTTCAGCGCCGCACCCGAATCCTGCTGATCGGCGGGCACGCTGTACTTATGCTCCACGAAGGCGTTCTTCACGCCGTCGAGATTCTTGATCTCGCTGACCGTCTTGGCAGGGGCCTTCACGGCGAAGCCGTCGATGACGTTGTAGTAGTCGTGCAGCTCGTCGACGGAATCGTCGGCCTCATCGGAAGCACCGGAGAACTCGTCAGCCAGCGACAGCAACGAGATGCCGTTGTCGCTTTCCGCTTCTTCAGCCGTTTGACCTGCGGCTATTTCGCGCACCTTATCTTTGAAGTAGCTGTGGCGGTCTTGGGTTTGCGTGCCCAAGATGCGGCTGAACAGGGAAATGCCCTGGTTGCCCTGCTCTTCGAGCTGCACGATGATGGTGACTTTCTCGTTACCATCGCCGATCTCATCGGCCACGGCATCGGCATCGAGCGCCGGCGAACCCTCATCGCCTTCGTAGGCGTCGTCGGCATCGCCGTCGGCAACGTAGGTCGCCTCATCGGAGCCGGCCGCCGATGCGTCGGCGCCGGCAGCCCCATCCTTGCCGTTTGCACCTGCCTGCGCCGCCGCGCCCTGAGCATTCGCGGCCGATTCGCCCTGCGCGCTGGCATTGGGGGCCGAGCTTTCCGCGTTCGCCTCCGCAAGCGCGGTCGTCGGAACCATCAACGTGGTGGCAAGCGTGACCGCCATGCCGCCGCGGATAAGGTTCGTCAATCGCTGTTGAACCCTTGGCTGCATCATCTTCCTTCCCTCAGTTGTCCCTTATACCGGATACCCTAGCGCTATCCTTTGGTTTAAAACGGGGGAAGTTTACCATAGTGAACGTTCTCTGAAATTAGCTAGCAGTTACTTTTTTGTTACCTTACATTTACTTCACGCTGAGTACCACAGAAAAGAGATTTTGACCAGGCATTGTCCGAATGTTGCGCAGGCGACCAATCGCATGCGCACCCCCCCATCCCGCGCCAGGACGATATCGGCAACGCCAATGCCACTGCAATGTTTTAGACGGATGCTCACGCGAGCGAGAGGACGAAACGCGAACAGCGTGAGCATGGGACGGAGGTGCGTTCAAGTTGGCGATTGCATTTCCCGAACATCCATCCTGAACACAACTCCGTCCCATGCTCACGCGTCCATCCCCCTGTTCGCGCCTACCGCTAGACCGCTAGAACGAAGGGCTTGCCTTCGATTGTGGCTACGGGTAGGCGAACGCCGTAGACCTCTTCGAGCAGGTCGGAGGTGATGATGTCATCCGGCGCGCCCTGCGCTACGATGCGGCCGCCGGCGAGCGCCACCAGGTTGTCGCTGTATCGCAGCGCCTGGTTCACGTCGTGCAGCACCATGACCACCGTCATGCCGAATTCGCTGTTCAGACGTTTGACCAGGTGCAATATGTCCAGCTGATAGCGGATGTCCAGATAGGTGGTGGGCTCGTCGAGCAGCAGCACGTCGGAACCTTGCGCCAGCGCCATGGCTATCCACACGCGCTGCGCCTGGCCGCCGGACAGCGCCGACACGGGACGCTTCGCGTACTCGGTCAAGCCCGTTACCTCGAGCGCCCATGTCACCATACGCTCATCCTCCTCGGTGTTCGCGGCGCTTCCCATGCCGTGGTACGGGAAACGGCCGTACCCCACCAGCTTCTCCACCGCCAGGTCGCCCGGGGCCGAATTCCTCTGGTGCACGATGGCCACAAGCCGCGCGAAGTCGCGTAGGCGCAGGGCGCTCACGTCGCCGCCGCGCAGGTGCACCGTGCCGCCCGCGGGTTTGAGGTTCTTCGTCAGCAGGTTGAACAGCGTGGACTTGCCCGAGCCGTTCGCCCCGATGAGCGTGGTGATCCGCCCCTCGGGGATGGTCGCGTCCAAGTCGTCGAAGATGGGCACGCGCCCATGGTCGTACGCGAAGGACAGCCCGCGCACGGTGAAGACGTTGCTCCCGTTCTCATTATTCGCCATAGGTACCACGCGCCTTTCGAAGCAGCAGGATGAACGCCGGACCGCCCACCACCGACATGATGACGGCGGCGCTGATCTCGTAGGGCGCCGCGATGGTGCGGCCGATGGTGTCGGCCAGCAGCAAGCAGAACGCGCCGAGCAGCATGGCGTAGGGCACCAGCCACTTGTGAGACGTGCCCA
>CALEWN010000271.1 GCA_937925385.1 uncultured Senegalimassilia sp. | reverse complement strand
CAACGTGAACGATCGCTACACCTGGGTGAAGTGCCCGACCTACAACGGTAACTCCATGGAGGCAACCAGCCTTTCCCGTGTCCTGGCAGCTTACAAGCGCAACGTGCCGTTCATCAAGGAGCACGTGGATGCATTCCTCAAGGCCCTTGGCCATGAGGGCGACCTGTCCGTGGCCCAGTCCACGCTCGGCCGTACCGCCATCCGCCAGATTGAGACGCTCTACATTGCCACGTGCATGAAGGAGTGGGTCGATGAGCTGATTGAGTCCGTGAAGTCCGGCGACTCCGAGTACTTCCGCGCTCCTGAGACCAACACTGGCGTAGGCTGCGCTTTCTGGGAGGCGCCGCGTTGCGGCCTTTACCACAGCGAGTCGGTCAAGGACGGTAAGATCCAGGGTTATCAGATCATCATCCCGTCCACGTGGAACCTGGCTCCGAAGAACGAGAAGGGCCAGCATGGTCCGCTCGAGGAGGCTCTAATCGGCGTGCCGGTGGGCGACATCGAGAAGCCCATCAACGCACTGCGCACGGTGCACTCCTTCGACCCCTGCACGGCCTGCTCGGTCCACATCTCCGAGCCTGCAACGGGCAAGCGTTTCGAAACCGTCACGAGCCCTTGGGGGGTGAAGTAGCATGGCGCATTTGGCACATTACCGCGAAGCGCATCCGATGCCGTTCGTGATCACGCACTGGATCAACCTCATTGCCATGGTTATCCTGATTTTCACCGGCTTCTACATTCATTACCCCTTCTTCTGGGGTTTTGAGTCCATGGCCCGTGGTTTGCACGTGTTCTTCGGCTTCGTGCTCTTCATCAACTGCATTTGCCGTTTGATCATGGCCTTCATCGTGAAGTCCTCGCCGACCGGCGGTACCCGTAAACAGGTTACCGACTACAAGACGTGGCTTCCGCAGAAGGACAACCTGCATCAGGGTCCGCAGTGGATTAAGTACTACCTGTTCTTCAAGAAGGATCACCCGCTGTCCGCTAAGCTGGGCGTTCCGCAGAAGATCAGCTACCTGTTCATCCCCGTGCTCATCATCCTGATGTTCTACACGGGCCTGGCTCTGTGGGTTCCCACCTCCGAGATCCCGTTCTTCGCAGCGGGCACGTCTCTGGTGGGCGGCATCATGAGCATGCGCATCATCCACTACTTCATGATGTTCGTGTTCATCTGCTTCATGTTCATCCACATCTACCTGGCCAACGTTGAGGGTATCGCTCCTACGCTGCTCATGTTCTTCCATAAGGAGCATGGCGGTCTGGTCTACGATCCCGACATCCACAACATCATCGGCGAGGATGATCTGGGTCACGGCAAGCAGCACTAGTTTTCGCGCTGTGCAGGGTTGCATGTGATTTGAAGACCCGACCACTTCGGTGGCCGGGTCTTCTTTTGTGTTGGGGTATGTTGCCGAGCGTGGAATCCTATAGGCGATTTTGCCCTAACGACTGTGATCCACCGCTATGAGATTACAATTATGCAGAACCTGATTGTGTGTCATATCCCCTGATAGATTGGTTATTCATGGCTGAGTTGACCGAAGAGCAGATTGCTTGTGAAGAGAAATTCCTTGAAGGTATACCGCGTTGGAACATCGGCGCGCTTTTCCTGCCGCCCGTTTGGGGCCCGGCTCACGGTTTTTGGGCCACTATCCTGTTCTATCCCTTATGGCTGGTTGCCGACAATTTGTTCTATGCTGCATATTCGGAACGTACGCCGCTTGCGATTGCTTTTGCTTTGGTCATTGGAGCGGTGCTGATTGCGGTCACTTTTTTGTTTTCGCGGCTTAGCCAGCCTTTTGCGGCTCATCGGGCAGTTGCCCGTGGCGTTTCCAAGGAAACCTACCTGCGGCGTGAGCGTGTTTGGGCGGTGGTTTGCGTGCTCATCGGCCTTGCGATGCTTGGATTCGCCACCTGGTACAAGCTGATGATTCGTCCGGGCATGGAGGGGTAGGATATGGCTGACGTGCAAGATAACTGGGGTTTGCGGGAATACGTTGCCAGCAATGTGGCCGTTCCCAAGGAATTGCGTCCACAGCGAGTTGCGGTCTTTTGCGTGGGCAATCGATTGATGCTCGACGATGGTATCGGGCCTGCCGTCTATGACGAGCTTATGGCTTCGTACGACATTCCCGATAACGTTGAGATTCTCGATCTTGGGTGCTTGTCGCTTGCCATGATCGATCGTGTGCGAGAATTCGACGTCATCATGACCGTGGATGCCGTGGATGATTCCGGTCAGCCTGCAGGCACGGTGTTGCGCTATGCGCCCGATGCGATGGCGCGTCATGTGGGTATCACGGCGAGCCTTCATGATTTGAAGCTGATCGACCTTTTCGATTCCGCAGCCTTATTGGGATATCAGGCTGAGGGGCTTTGCTTGGGAATTCAGGTGGAAAACGCTTCTCCGGCTGAAGCGACCGAAGGGCTCACTAGGCCCGTCCACGACGCGTTGCCGCTTTTAGTGGATGTTGTAGTCGGCGAATTGGCACGACTGGGCTGCCCGCTTTCCGCGAAAGAGGCATAGCAGTATGTAGCGGAGCACTCTGAGAGGGTGCTCTGGCTGGATTCTTGACAATGCTTTGTGGCTGCTTTGGCGTTTATAGACGCTATTCTGCTTTTGCTGCAGCATCTACCTGCCTGATTCGCTTGACAAGGAAGTCTTTTACTTGGTCGCGTGGAATCTCAAGCGAAATCGACAACTCATCGCATAGAAGCCCTTCGGCCAAATCGAGGTATTTCTTGTCGACCGAGGTGGCTTGGTGTCCGTACTCCTTGCGTGTGATGGTGCGCTCGTGGCAGGTTTTGATGATCGGCACAAGGTCTTTTGGCGACAACGTTTTGAGATACGATTCGTATATCTCTTTGATTTGGCGTTGCTGAAGTGAAGAGGTTTTTGCCGTTGCAGCTAAATCGTTTTCTAGGTTCACGGGTTCGGCATCGGCTATCGAGTCGATAAGGTCGATAGCTTCTTCCTTCTGCATAACGGGACGCATGGCGGGTGATTTTGCCGCATCGCAGGCAACGAACAGTTTCAGCGATTTTTCGAACACGGCGTGAAGCTCCCAGTAATCTTTGCCGTCGAAGTAGTTTTCGCGCTTCTGCGCAATAGTGCAGAAGATCGGAAGAGC
>CALEWN010000270.1 GCA_937925385.1 uncultured Senegalimassilia sp. | reverse complement strand
TAATCGACCGATGATTGAAGCTGACCAAGCTGATCTTTCCAAGAATCAATATTGGTTCTCACCTTGCGGAATCCAAGTAATTCGTAAACGTGCTGCGCTCTTGTGTTTGTTAAGTTGGTATCGAGGACGATTTTGGAATAGCCATTTCTGAATAGCCAACCGATCAGCATACTCAAAACCTTTCTTCCGACACCACGGTTCTGATAATCGGTTTCGCAGATTTTAATGCCGATTTCAACAACCCCGTTTCCAGTATTTCGATAGCTCATTTCGCCGATTGGTATAGCATCCATTTCAATGATCAAACGCCGTCGAACTGTGTCTGCATCGGAACGTAAGCTCTGGGCTATTTGCTCGGCCGTTTGGCCGATTCCGTTTGGAAAACCGGCATGTGCCATGATTTTTCCGTCGTTCCACCAAGCAGCCAATTGCACAGCATCATGCTCAGAAGCGTTCCGAATTGTTAGGTTTTTGAAGGTTAAGAACATAGTGGGTTGAGTTTCCTTCCTCAATTTAAAGTATTTTTATTGTATCATTCTCGCACAAACGGCTCAATATGGATTGATTCCCTTGCGATGCCTTCGATGCAATAGCACTGCTGCAAAAAATGGTATTCTAAAACAAACGCTTGCGAATATCCACAAATCCTGCAAAGCATGACGGAGCCTATATTTTTTGCTTCTCCCGGAAAGCATAACCAGGCATAATGGCAAAGCCGGGGCAAATACTAATCCCATAGTAACCCGCGAAAGGAGGAGCGACCATGAGTTTTCATTATGAGGATGAATACCTTCCGGTAAATCAAAAGCAACAGAAGAAACGCAACGACCAGCAACGGACGAATAAGCAACGCCATCAAGAGCAAAGGAAGCGTCAAGGACAACAACAAAACAAAACGGAGATCGAATGAAAAAAGCTGGGCAAAATCCTTTGCCCAGCTTTTTGCCAAAGTTAGCCGGCAGAGAGCCCCATTTCCTCCCGCACTTGCGCAAAGCAGCGTACGGCGAAATCGAGATCTTCTTTGGTATGCCCTGCAGAAACCTGCGTGCGGATCCGCGCTTTCCCTTCCGGTACAACAGGGTAGGAAAACCCTATCACGTACACACCTTTTGCAAGCATGCGTGATGCGAATTCCTGTGCAATCGCTGCGTCATATAGCATGACCGGGACGATGGGATGCTCACCCTTTGGCACATCAAACCCTAGGTTTTCCAACTGTGTACGGAAATAGCGCGCATTTTCGTGGACTTTGTCGCGCAGC
>CALEWN010000269.1 GCA_937925385.1 uncultured Senegalimassilia sp. | reverse complement strand
CCGCCACGGCCTGGGAAAGCGCGTCGAACACGGCCGGAACCGCATGCGTGTGCTGGTGGCTGTCCACGCGCATCGTGCGTTTCATCTGGGGAAATGCAGTGAGATAGCGCTGGATCTGCGCGACGCACTCGCGCTGGAGCTGCTGACGGAACGCCCAGCGCTGCGCGCCCATCGACAGTTTCAGAAGGCCGACGAAATCGTTGGCGAACGTGCCGCGCTGGTTAACCAGCAGGGGCACTTCCGCAACCGGTGCGCACGGACAGCCCTCGACCAGATTGAGGTGCAGCGCCATGGCGAGTTTGCCGGATTCCACGTAAGGCCGCGCCATCTCGGCTGCCGCCTCGAAGGCGGGGCTGTTCGCGAAGATGCTGACCGACGACAACGCGCCCTGGCCGCCGCAAACCTGCGACAGCTTGAGGATTTCGGCGGCCTGCTGTTCGGTGATGCCGTAATCGTCCGCATGGAACGTGACGCTCATGTTCGCCCCTCTTACCTTATCTACCTGCGGTTATGAAAACCCTAGGGTAGCCCCCGGGTTTTTCTACGCAGGTTATTCCCGCTTGTGCATGCAATGTTAGACTAGCAGCGCATTATGACAGGTTTCTAGGCGAAGGCAAACAACATGAAGCTCTCACGCGCCGCGCACGCGCGTTTCTCATCAAACGCGTTCCATATCCTCCTGCTTGTCGCAGGTGCCGCCTTCCTGCTCACCGACGCGTTCCACGGCAACGTGTGGTTTGACGAAAGCTACTCGGTGGGAATTGCAAACCACAGCTTCGCCGACATCTGGTACTACAGTTCCGGAGACGTGCACCCCGTGCTGATCTACTGGGCGCTGCACGTGCTGAACCTGGTGTTCGGGCAGAACATCACCATATATCGCCTGTTCACCGTGGCGGGCGCCATCGCCATGGCGGTGCTGGGCTACACCCACGTTCGCCGCGACCATGGTTGGGCGACCGGCGTGCTGTTCAGCTTCTTCGCCCTGTTCACGCCTTATATCTCGCTTATGGCCGTTGAGATCCGCATGTACTCGTGGGCCACGTTCGCCGTGATGCTGTGCTTCATCTACGCCATACGCATCGTCGGCACGCAGTTGGCGACGCCGCCGGCGCGGATCGCGGAGGCCGCCCAGGGGCTGAAATGCTGGGCGGGCACGCCGCGGCGCTGGTGGATCACGTGCTTCGCTTCCAGTTTGGCGTGCGCGTACCTGCATTATTTTGGCGCCATGTCGGCGTTCATGATCAACGTCGTGCTGCTGTTCGCGCTTGGCGCACGTGCCTGGCGGCATCGCAAGCACGGCCCTCATCCGCTGCCTGAGCAGGCCGTTCGCGCGGGTGCTCCGCTTCGCGTGCTGATTATCGGTTGCGTTGCCCAGGTGGCGCTGTACCTGCCGTGGATCATCACCGCCGTGACCAGCCAGATGGGCGTCGTGGGCGGCACGTATTGGGCGAAGATCGTGTTCCCGACCACCTATATCGAGCTGGCCACGTACGCGTTTTTGACGAGCCCCTTGTCGTTTGCGGCGCGCGGCAGCTACGGTGTGGTGCCGCAGGTGCTCGTGCAGGGAATCGGTTATGCCGCCGCGGTAGTGCTGGCGTTCTTGATCGCGTGGGCGGCGCGTTGGGACACGTGGCGCATCGGGCTGCATCGTGCAGCGCGCAAGCAGCAAATCGCAGCGGCGAAGGCACAGCGTGCGGGCAGAGCCGCGAGCGCGGCCGCCTACCCCGTGAATCACCTGCGTTTGAAGCGCTTTTACGCGTGGCTGGTTTCCGATCCTATTGCGCCGGTGGTTGCGGCGCTGGTGGTGTACTTCGGCGTGTTCGCCATTTCCTGGACGGCGTCCATGGTCATGAACTCCATGATCTTGTATTACCGTTACTTGTTCGTGGCCATCGGCCCGCTGTTGTTCGCCATTGCGGCGGTGCTGTCGCATGTGCGTACGAAACCGCTGGTGGTAGGCGTGGTGGCAGTCACGCTGGCGGCTTCCGTGATGAATCAGGCGCTGCTTGTGCGCGACGACTACGACCCGGCCAACAACGTTCCCGTGCAGCAGTTCCGCGAAACGGTCGACCGCGTTGCCGACCAGAACGGCGGCCAGTCGCCCCTGGTGGTTTCCACCGACATCGGCTACATGGGCGTCACGTCGGTCATGTGTCCCGACATCCCGCAAACCTATATGGACTGGCAGAAGGGCAACTGGGACCGCGCGTACATGGCGTACTCGCCAACGCTGGTGAGCAAGATGAGCTGGGAGATCATCTTCAACAACTTCCATGGCACGTTCATCTGCCTGGGACAGGCGCAAAACGACAGCCTGCCGCGCGACATTTCCGACCTCAGCCAAAAAGACGGCTTCAACCTGGTGGAATACCACACCTACTACCGCCCCTACGAACGCACCTGGATGACCATCGCCGTGATGACCAAGTCGTAGGGGGGCAGCATTGCGAGGCTCGGGCGATAGTCGCCAGGGCATTTGTTATCATGGTGCGTTGGAATCGATGCAGGTCCTTGGCTGCGTTCGCGCTTTCGTTTCGGCGCGGTTGCGGCCAAGGCGCTTATATATGCAAGGAAGTTGGTACCTATGGCGTTTATGCTGGGCTGCGAGAAAGTGCGCGTGGATTTCCCCACGAAAACGGTGTTTGAAAGCGTGTCGCTGGGCGTTGACGAAGGCGATCGCATCGGCATCGTGGGCCGCAACGGCGACGGCAAGTCCACGCTGCTGTCGGTGATGGCGGGCATGCTCGAGCCCGACGAAGGGCGTGTGCTGCGCAACGGCGCCGTGCGCGTGGGCGTGCTGGGGCAGTTCGACAAGCTCAACGACGACGACACCGTCGAGCGCGCCGTGGTGGGCGACATCCCCGAGTACGAATGGGCCGGCGATGCGCGCATCCGCGACATCATCGCGGGCCTTGCCAGCGACATCCCCTGGGATGCGAAGGTGGGCACGCTTTCCGGCGGCCAGCGCCGCCGCGTCGACCTGGTGCGTCTGCTCATCGGCGACTGGGACATCCTGGCTCTTGACGAGCCTACCAACCACCTGGACGTTCGCGCCATCACCTGGCTGGCGAACCACCTGAAGAACCGCTGGCGCACCGGCCAGGGCGCATTGCTGGTGGTCACGCACGACCGCTGGTTTCTGGATGAGGTGTGCACCCGCATGTGGGAGGTGCACGACCGCGTGGTCGAGCCATTCGAGGGCGGCTTCTCCGCGTACATCCTGCAGCGCGTCGAGCGCGATCGCTTGGCTGCTTTGGCAGAGGAGAAGCGGCAAAACGCCCTGCGCCGCGAGCTTGCCTGGCTGGCGCGCGGCCCGAAGGCCCGCGTTACGAAGCCGAAGTTCCGCGTGGACGCCGCGCACGAGCTGATCGCCGACGTGCCTCCGCTGCGCAACGAGCTGGAGCTCAAGCGCATGGCCATGGCGCGTCTGGGCAAGCAAGTGGTTGAGCTGAAGAACGTCACGGTGCGCTTCGACGGCAAGCCCGCGCCCGTGCTCGACGGCGTGGACTGGATCATCGGGCCTGGCGACCGCTACGGCATCGTTGGCGCCAACGGCGTGGGCAAAACCACGCTTTTGAAGGTGATCCAGGGTGTGCAGGCACCCACGTCGGGCTTCGTGAAGATCGGCAAAACGGTGAAGTTCGCGGTGCTGTCGCAGCATCTGGACAACCTCACCCGCTTTGGCGACGACCGCGTTCGCCAGGTGATCAGCAACTACACGCGCCGCATGATGCTCGACGGCAAGGAGATGACGCCTGCGCAGCTGCTGGAGAAGCTGGGCTTCTCGCGTGCCGACCTCAACGAGCCGGTGTGCGACCTGTCCGGCGGCCAGAAACGCCGCCTGGCGCTTATGCTCATCTTGTTGGACGAGCCCAACGTGCTCATCTTGGACGAGCCGGGCAACGACATGGACACCGACATGCTGGCCGCCATCGAGGAGCTGCTGGACGCATGGCCAGGCACGCTGCTTTTGGTCACGCACGACCGCTTCCTGATGGAGCGCGTCACCGATCACCAGTTCGCCCTGGTAGATGGGCATATCCGCCATTTGCCGCGCGGCGTTGAGGAGTACCTGGAGATGTCGGCGCGCGCACCGAAGCCGGTTGCGCACGCAAAGGCGCCGCAGCCTGCGGCGGCAGGCGAGAGCGCGAAGGATGCCGCTGCCGGCGATGGCCCGCAGCTGTCCGGCGGCGAGATTCGCGAGCTGAAGAAGCGCATGCGCAGCTGCGAGAACAAGACGAACACGCTGCGCGGCAAGATCGAGCAGGCGCAGGCCGACATGGCAGCAGCCGACCCGTCGGATTTCGAGGCGCTTGGCAAGTTCCAGCAGCAGATCAACGACTTCCAAGCCCAAATCGACGAGCTTGACGAGCAGTGGCTCGAAGCTGCGGAGGCGCTAGGGGAGTAGGAGGGGCAGCAGTTTCGCATTTCGCACGATGAACGCCCTTCGCATGAACTGAGGACTGGAGGGTGTTCGCCGTCCCCTGCTCGCGCTTTGAAGCACAACAACACGCAAAAGCGCCTCGGACCGCAGATGCCCGAGGCGCTTTTCTTATTCCACCGGAGGGGTCCGGATAGAATCGGAGGGAGGTAGTCGGCTGATTCGGCCGTGCAACCTGGTGGGTTACGGGCGCAGGCCCATGCCGCCTTCCAGCGTGATGGTCTCGCCGCTCATGAACTTGAAGTCGGGACCGCACAGCTGCACGACGGCGCGACCGATCTCGGTCTCGACGTTGCCGTAGTGACCCATCGGAGGCATGTGCACATTGGCCTCGTAGGCCTCGGGGTACTGCTCCTTGAAGTTTTCAAGCGCAGCGGTCCAGGCCAAGGGGCAAACCACGTTGGCATTGATGCCGTCGGGACCCCATTCGGTGGCGGCGACGCGCGTCAGGCCGCGGATGCCTTCCTTGGCTGCGGCGTAAGCGCACTGGCCGTAGTTGCCGAACAGACCGGCGCCGCTGGCGAAGTTCACCACGGAGCCCTTCGTCTCCTTCAGGTGCGGGTAGCATGCCTGCATGTAATAGAAGGCCGCGTACAAGCCGGAATACAGCGCCAGGTCGAACTGGGCGGTGGTGTGGTCGGCGATGGTGACGCCGGAAGCAGAGGCCTGTGCGTTGTTCACCAGCGCGTCGATGCGCCCGAACTCGGCCATGACCTGGTCGACGGCGGCTTGCACGACGGCCTGGTTATCAGCCTGGGCGTTCACGTCGGCCTGGATGGGCAGCACACGGATGCCGAACTCGCCCTCAAGACGCTCCTTAGCGGCTTCGAGCTTCTTCACGTTGCGGCCGGTGATGGCAAGATTTGCGCCCTCTTTGGCGAAGGCGGTGGCGATGCCGAACCCGATGGAGCCCGCGGAACCGTCCTTCAGCGCCGCAAAGCCCGCGCCGGTGATGGCGGCGACCTGGAACGCGCCGCTGATGTACGAATTCGGCCATGCCGTCGGCCAGGAAGCGCTGGCGGCGGATATCGACGGCTGGTACGCGCCGGCACTGAACATCCTCCGCTCCCCTTTTTGCGGCCGTTC
>CALEWN010000268.1 GCA_937925385.1 uncultured Senegalimassilia sp. | reverse complement strand
CGAACGCGTGGGAAGGATGAATAGGTGCAGGATCAACCACCATGGCGCCTTGGCCATCGGCCGTATGCGCTCGTCCATCAAAAACCTTCCCAGATACCTGCGCACGTCGCGCGGATCGGGGCTTTTCGGCGTGCCCGTGTTCGCGAGCAGCACGCCGATACGCGTGGCCTCATATGCCGTCATAGATAGCATCTCCAAACTTCAGCTGCGAAAACAAGAAGGCGGCCGTGCAGCTGCCTGATATAACGTGCCTGCAAACAGACACGTTACCAAATACTATAAGATGCCGAAATCCTCCAGATGGTGTACCGGAGCCGTCGGATGCGGGGCCTCGGCCAGCATCTCGAACACTTCCCTGCCCGCCTGCGTGCGACCGCGGCTGCGAGAAGCAAGTTTATCGAGCACCGCCGCAAGGTCATCGGTGAGATTGTCGGCGAAGAACAGGTCCTCGCCCGTCATAGGCTGCGTGAACCCCACCTGGAAGGAATGCAGGAACTGCCGATCAAGCCCGAAGTTCGCATCGGCGTCCTTGGGCGCACCGGAGTTGTACACCGGATCGCCCACCAACGGATGCTTCGCGTACTGCATGTGAACGCGGATCTGATGGGTTCTGCCCGTGTACAGCTTGCAGTCGATCAGGGTATAGCCGTTGTCGCGCGAGCCATGCTCGAAGCGCTCAAGCACACGGAACGTGGTGAGCGCATCTCGCGCCGAGGGACACTCGCGAACAGCCATGCGCGTGCGCTCGTTGAGGGAACGCGCTATAGGCGCATCGATCATACCGGTATCGTGCGGGATGACGCCGTGCACGAGCGCAAGATAGCGACGATCGACCGCGCGATCGCGGATATCGGCCATAAGCGCCAAACCGGCGGCATCGTTTTTGGCGGCCAGCATAAGGCCCGTGGTGTCGCGGTCAAGGCGATGCACAATGCCGGGGCGATCGCTTTCGCCCTGAACGTTGCACAGATGCACGACCCCGCAATGGTAGACCAAGGCGTTGACAAGCGTGCCATCGGCGTGATCGACCGACGGATGGCAAACCAACCCCGCCTGCTTGGAGATGACGAGCACGTCATCGTCCTCGTAGCGGATGTCGAGCGGGATGGCCTGGCCCTGCACGGGACCTTGCTCAGGGGCGTCGGGCACCTCGTACACCACCGTATCGCCAGCGCACAGCGCATGCTTCTTGGCGACGGTGGCGCCGTTGACGTACACCGCGCCATCTTCCACAGCCCGGGCCGCGGCGCTGCGGCTTGGATACAGCCCGCGCGCCGCCAGCACGGCGTCGATGCGCGAACCGGCATCATCGGCACAGGCGGTATAGCTTTTCAACGCGCCCATCTAGCGCACCTCCTTATGCTGGCTTTCGCGGACGATCCAAGCGATCAGGAACAAGGCCAATCCGCACGTCACGCCGATATCGGCGATGTTGAACACGGGGAAATCGATGAAGGCAAGGTAGCCCAAGGCGAACCGATCGATGGCTTTGCCTATCCCACCGACGATGACAAGGCCCAGCCCGATGAGCTCGGGCCAGCTAATGCGGGCGCGTTCGTGCACCGCAAACGCCGCAAGCGCCACGCACATGACGATGGAGAACACGCCCAGAGCAACCGTGGCGCCCGAGAACATGCTCCAAGCACCGCCGGTGTTGTGAACTAGATGAAGGCTGAACAACCCCGCTATGGGGTCGGACAGGACGCTGCCCGCGACATGGGCGTTCATACTGAGCTTGACCGCCTGGTCCAGGGCTATCCAGCAAAGGGCCAAAGCGCCCATCGCCCCAAGACGAAGCGCCTGGGAGCGCACCGAAGGCGCGGGGCCGGCGCATCCTGCGTCGGCCCCTTCGCTTCCAGCGATGATCATAGGTTCATGCTGGGTCAAACCGTTTACTCCTCGGTGAAGCCGATAGCGTCAAGGGCGTCGCCGCAGCGCTGGCATACATCCGCGTGGTTGGCGTTGCCACCGAGCTGGCGATAGTTCCAGCAACGCGGACACTTGTCGCCCTCTGCGGGCTTGACCTCGCACGCAAGCTCGTCGCCAGCGGCGAACGTCACGCCGGACACGATGAACAGCTCCTCGAACACGGAGGCATCGAAGGCGGAAAGCGCATCAAGGGTTGCCTGCGGAGCGGTCACCGAAACGGTGGCTTCCTGGCTCTTGTTGATGACCTTGGCGCCGCGAGCATCCTCAAGCGCCTTGGTGACAACGTCGCGCACCTCAAGGGCACCGCCGAATGCGGCGAGCACCTTCTCCTCTGCCTGCTTGCCGGGAAGCGCGGGCACGAAGTCGGAGCGGTGCGGCCAGCCTGCCAGCTGCACGTTGCCCACGCGGCCCTCGCGGTTGCGCATGGCCTCGGGATAGCACTCCCACACCTCATCGGCCGTGAACGACAGGATGGGCGAAAGCACGCGCACGAGCACTTCCAAGATGTTGAACAGCACCGTCTGCACGGCACGGCGACGCGGGCTGTCGGGCGACTCGGAGTACAGGCGGTCCTTCGTGACGTCCATGTACACGCTGGACAAGTCGTTGACGAAGTCGTACACCGCGCGGTAGACGCCGTTGAACTTGAAGCTGTCGTAGGCCTGCTCGACGTCGGCGAGCAGCTGGGCGGTCTTGGCCATCATGTACTGGTCGATAGGCTCAAGGTCGCCCCAGTTGGAGATCGCGTTTGCCTGATCGTCGAAATCGGACAGGTTGCCCAGCAGGAAGCGGAACGTGTTGCGGAAACGGCGATACGCGTCGGAGACCTGCTTCAGGATGTTGTCGGAAATAGACACGTCCTGCGCGTAATCGGTCGATGCCACCCACAGGCGCAGAACATCGGCGCCCCACTTGCTGGTGACATCTGCCGGGTCGACGCCGTTGCCCAGGGACTTGGACATCTTGCGACCCTGCTCATCGACGGTGAAGCCGCAGGACAGGATGTTCTTATACGGTGCGCAGCCATATGCGCCCACGCTGGTGAGCAGGCTGGATTGGAACCAACCGCGGTGCTGGTCGGAACCTTCCAGGTACATGTCGGCCGGGAACGTCAAGCCCTCGTCAGCGCGGTGCTTGAGCACGCTGGTGTGCGTGACGCCGGACTCCCACCACACATCGAGGATGTCCTTTTCCGGAACGAGCTCGGTGCAGCCGCACTTCTCGCAGTGCGTGCCGTGCGGCAGGTACTCGCTGGGCTTCTTGGTGAACCAGGCGTCGGCGCCCTCTTCGTAGAACAGCTTGATGACGGCGTCGAACGTGGCCTCGTTGGCAACGGTCTCGCCGCACTTGGCGCACTTGAACACGGGGATGGGCACGCCCCAGCTGCGCTGACGCGAGATGCACCAGTCCGGGCGGTCCGACACCATGGAGCCGATGCGGTTGACGGCCCAGGCGGGATAGAAGGTCACATCGCGCTCGATGGCGTCCATGGCCTTGCCGCGCAGGCCGTTCTCCTCCATAGAGACGAACCACTGGTCGGTGGCGCGGAAGATGACGGGCTCATGGCAACGCCAGCAATGCGGGTAGCTGTGGCTGATCTTGCGCGCAGCCACGAGCGTGCCCTGCTCGCGCAGCCAATCGATGATGACGGGGTTGGCATCGTCGGTATCAAGACCGGCGAACGGGCCAGCATCCTTGGTGAGCACGCCGTTGTCGTCGACGGGCATGAGGATGGGGATATCGAACTGCAGGCCCACCAGGTAGTCGTCCTGGCCATGGCCCGGGGCGGTATGGACGCAGCCGGTACCGGAATCGAGCGTGACGTGGTCGCCGTAGATGATCTTGCCCTTGAGGTCCTGGCGAATGGGGCAGGTGTAGGTAAGGCCGCACAGCTCGGTGCCCTTAAGGGAGATGGGCTGGCCGTCCTGGCCGCACACCAGCGTATAATCCTCCCAGCCGGCGATCTCGGCGACCTGCTCGACGAGCTCCTTGGCGAAGATGACGTTGCAGCCGTCGACCTGGACCATGACGTATTCGGCGTCGGGCATCAGGCACACGGCGGCGTTGGCCGGAAGGGTCCACGGCGTGGTGGTCCAGATGAGCACGTAGGCATCGCCGGTGGCGCCGGCGGCCTCGAAGATGCCGGGCATGGCGTCAAGCTTGAACTTCACGTAAACGGACGGGGAAACCTCGTCGGAATATTCGATTTCCGCCTCGGCCAGGGCCGTGTGGCACTTCTTGCACCAGTGGATGGGCTTGCGGCCGCGGTAGACCTGGCCCTTAAGGTACATGTCTCGGAAGATCTCGACGTTGCCCGCCTCGAAGTTGGGGATATACGTGAGATAAGGATGCTCCCAATCGGCATTGACGCCAAGGCGCTTGAAGCCGTCGCGCTGGATGCCGACATATTTCGTTGCCCACTCGCGGCAAAGGCGTCGCAGCTCAGGCTGCGGGGTCGCCTTCATCTTATCAGGGCCCAAGGTGACCTCGACCATGTGCTCGATCGGCTGGCCATGGCAGTCCCAACCCGGCACATACGGGGTGAAAT
>CALEWN010000267.1 GCA_937925385.1 uncultured Senegalimassilia sp. | reverse complement strand
AAGGTCATCGCGGCAGGCCCCGGCAATCCCCCCGTCATCGTGGATGACACCGCCGATCTTCCCGACGCAGCTAAGCGCATCGTGGACGGCGCATCCTTTGATAACAACGTTCTGTGCATTGCGGAGAAGGAAGTTTTCGCCTTCTCGAACATCACCGACAGGCTGATGAGCGAAATGGAACGGGTCGGCGCCTTCCGCATTTCCGGCGAGGACATCGACAAGGTGATGCGCACCACGCTCATCAATAAGGACGGACACTACGTCATCAACCGCAAGTACGTCGGGCGCGACGCGGCGGTGATCCTGCGCGACGCGGGCGTTCGCTTCACCGGCGACCCGAGGCTGGTCATCGCCGAGGTCGATCGCAATCACCCGTTTGTGACCACCGAAATGCTCATGCCGGTGCTGGCAATCGTGCGCGTGCGCGATATCGACGAAGCGATAGAAGAAGCCTTCCGCGCCGAGCGGGGCTGCAAGCATTCCGCGATGATTCATTCGAGCAACGTGCACAACATGAGCAAGGCGGCGCGTAAGCTCAATACCACGATTTTTGTGAAGAACTCCTCCAGCTTTTCCGGCTTGGGCTTCGACGGAGAGGGCTATACGACGATGACCATCGCCACCCCGACCGGCGAAGGCGTGACCAGTGCGCGTTCCTTCACGCGCCTGCGCCGCTGCGTGCTGTACGGAGACTTCCGCATCTGCTGATCACGAGAGGATGCGTTGGTTATGAACATTGTTGAATCCATCCGCGCTGCCGGTGTCGTCGGTGCGGGCGGCGCGGGTTTTCCCGCTCACGTCAAGCTCAACGGTAAGGCTGAGTATGTAATCGCCAATGGCGCTGAATGTGAGCCGCTGCTGCGCGTGGATCAGCTGCTGATGCAGCGCGAGGCAAAGCGCGTCGTGCGCGGCGTGGCGCTGGCCATGGAAGCCACAGGCGCAGCACGCGGTGTCATCGCCACCAAGGCGCATTATCACGACGCTGTACATGCGCTGGAACAGGCGCTCGGCGGCAGAAACGATATCACGCTGCACCTGATGGACAGCTATTATCCCTCCGGGGACGAAAAATCCATCATCTTCGAGGTCTCAGGGCGCGTGGTTCCCAGCGGAAAGCTGCCGCTCGATGTGGGTTGTGTGGTCAGCAATGTGGCAACACTGGTCAACATCAGCGCTGCCGTAGAGGGAACGCCCGTCATCCGCAAGGATGTGACTGTGGGCGGCGAGGTTCCTCATCCCATCACGGTTACGGTGCCCATCGGTTCTCCGATTCGCGAGGTCATCGCGCTTTCCGGTTTCAGTGGAAGCCGAGAGAACTTCGCTCTGATCGTCGGCGGTCCCTGCATGGGCAGACTGGAGGAAGACTGGGATGCGCCCATCACCAAGATCACGGGCGGACTGCTTCTGCTCAGGCGGACGCATCCGTTGATCGTCCGCCGCACCCAAAGCCCGGAGAGGATGCTGAAGGTGGCTCGCGCCGCGTGCTGCCAGTGCAGCCAATGCACGCAGATGTGCCCGCGCAATGCGCTGGGGCTGAATGTGCAGCCGCATAAGGCGATGCGGGCACTCATCACCGGAAACGGTGCGCTGCTGGGTGATCCCAAGACCATTTTGGCATGTTCCAGCTGCGGCGTTTGTACGAATTATGCCTGTCACATGGGGCTTGTCCCCTCCGAGGTGATGGCGCTGTACAAAAGCGAGCTGAGCAAAAACGGTCTTCGTCCCGAGCCGGAAATGGATATCACCCCCGACCCCTTTATCACATACAAGCGGGTGCCGGTCAGCCGCCTCGTTGCCCGAATGGGTTTGAGCGCTTATGACGTGCCTGCTCCCTATACCGAAACGGGCTATCAGCCCGACTCGGTGACGCTGCTGCTCCGTCAGCATGTGGGGAAGCCTGCCGTGCCGGTCGTGCGCACGGGCGACCGTGTGCATGCGGGCGACGTGGTCGCCGAGATTCCAGAAAAGTCACTGGGCGCAAGGATTCACGCGCCGATTGACGGCGTCGTCACCCGTGTCGATGCAAAAGCGATACAGGTCGCAGGAGGTGAAAGCGCATGACCGCCATTGGCGTGGTGGAGACGGTCAGCATCCCGTTGGGTGTGCTGGCGGGTGATCAGATGGTCAAAACAGCACAGGTGGAGCTTGTGACGGCGCAGACGGTTTGTGCGGGCAAGTACATCATCGTCGTCAGCGGCGAGGTTGCGGCGGTACGCTCTGCTGTTGCGGCAGGCATAGAAAGCGCGGCAAGCGCACTGGTGGACAGTCTTGTCATCGCCAACGTGGACGAGCGCGTCGTGGCGGCTATGGCGGGCGCGTGTCCCACCGAGCAGGTGCAGGCCGTGGGCGTGATGGAAACCTTCTCGCTGGCCAGTTCGATCAGTGCGGCGGATACCGCCGTGAAAGCGGCGGACGTGGAATTGATCGAGGTTCGTCTGGGGCGCGGCATGGGTGGTAAGTCGTTTGTCATCGTAACCGGCGAGGTCGCCGCGGTAGAAGCTGCCGTTCAGGCGGCGGAAGGAAGCGAGCAGACGCAGGGGCTCATCAGTTCCAGCGTCGTGATCCCCTCGCCGCATATGGATATCGTCCGCGCCCTGATGTGACGGCGGCGCGGAGAAGCGCATCAAAAAACAAGAAAGCAAAATCCAGAAAATAAGATCAAAAAGCAAAGAAAAAGGAGATATTCACCATGATGGAAGCGCTGGGCATGATTGAAACCAAGGGTTTGGTCGGTTCGATCGAGGCGGCCGACGCGATGGTCAAGGCGGCGAACGTGCATTTGATCGGC
>CALEWN010000266.1 GCA_937925385.1 uncultured Senegalimassilia sp. | reverse complement strand
GCGCTCGAGCGCCTCGGGGTCGAACTCCACCCCGTCGCGATAATCCCGGGCCGTGCGCGCAGCATCCTCCAGCACATAGCCCGCCTCGCGCAGGGATTCCGCAAGCTTGCCAAGCTCGGGATCGTAGCGGGAACCCTCGTCCAACGCCGCGACCGCACTGCCCAGCAGGTCGATGGCGCCCTCATCGCCCCCGAGCGCCTGATGCGCGCGATACGCCGACGTCGCAAGCGTTTCAGCATGCTCTGCGCGGGCAAGCCGAGCCGAAAGCTCCTCGTATTCGCCCTCGCGCGGGGCCACGGCATCGATGCGCTGCAACACGAAGCGTGCCTCGTCGAGCTTCGCCGAAGAGGCTGCCCCGGCATCGCGGACCCGGGCAAGCTCCGCCGCGGCGCGCGACGCCTGGGAAAACGCCTCTTGATAAACGCGAAGCGCCTCTGCCACGTCCTGCCCTGCCCATGCATCGAGCATGCCCACGTGCGCGGCCGGCTTCAAAAGCTGCTGTTGGTCATGCTGACCGCACAGATCGATCGAAGGGGACACGGCACCCGCCAGCTCCCGCACGCTTGCCATGCGGCCGTCCAGCGTGACGCGCGAGCGCCCATCGGCGCCCACGCGGCGCACCGCCACCAACTCATCATCATCCTCGCACGGCTCATCGCCATCCGAGCATGTGCGGGAAAGCCCGAAGAAACGCCCGCTGACCTCCAAGCCGTCCTCGCCGTCGCGCACGGAATCCTTATCGGCACGGGAACCCATGAGCAGCTTCAACGCCGACAGCAACGCCGTTTTGCCGGCGCCCGTCTCGCCCGTGAGCACGGTCAGACCTTGCGCGGGGGCAAGGGCGGCCTGCTTTATCAGCGCCAGGTTCTTAACTTGCATCTCGTCGATCATCGCGGTTCCTTCTGCGTGCGGATCATGCGACCGTAACACGTACGGCTGTTCTATATAGCACAGTATACCAGCGTTGCTGCACAACGAGCGCGCACGCGAAGGCTTTTCAGGGCATCCGACATAAGTCGGCAAGAAACCTCCCCATGCCCTGAAAACCTTGCACACCCGTTCCCTCTAAAGGGCGAACTTGCTCCTCAAGCTTGCAGACGCGTCCCGCTCGCCGGTCTCGTCAGCTTGCGCGCCGCTGCGATGCCGTCGCTCCATAAGGAAGGCCACGCAGTCCATACGGTTGCCCTGACGAAGCAGTTCGATCTGCGCATCGAAGCGCTTGTCCTCCATAAGCCCCAGGTCGGCCAGCTGGCGCACCATCTCCAAGCTGCCCTCCCGGGCGATGCGCACAAGAGCCTCGCGCCCTGCGGCACGCACCTCGTCGGCGAAAGCGGCCTGCATCTGCGCATCAAGCCCCACAGGACGCTCGAGACGATGCAGCAACGCCCCAAGCCTATCCGGAACGTTCTTGCCCGACCTGAGCACCTCGTCGTAGCGAGGCAGATCGAACGGATCGGACCCGGGTTCGGCGTCAAGAGTGAAGCAGCTGAGCAGCTGATCGGCGGGCACGTGCACCGCAACGCCCGACCAAGCAAGGCGGCATACGGAGAATTCGAAGCTGCCCTCGCCAACCGACCGAAGCGATTTCGGCAGAGCGACGGGCCCCTCGAGCGTACGCGAGCAGAAGCTGTGCGCGCCCACGCGCTCAAGACCCTCGGGGAGCACCAGGCGCTTCGTTCCGCGACACGCGCTGCCGTCTCCGACTTCGCGAACCGTTGCGGGGATGATCAGGGTTTTAGGCGCATACGGCAAGGCGCATGGAGCGATACGCGCAAGCTCCATCCCCCGAACCCGAGCCGGCAAGGCCAGCGTTTCAACGACCTGGGGCTGCGCGAGCACCGCCGCCGACGGCCCCTGGCCAACCGGCCCCAACCTGCCGCCCGACACAAGCCCGCCGCAATCGTTGGCCTCGGCACGAGCCGCCGCCTGCTTCGCGTCCACGGCAACACCCTCGTCGCTGGCCGCCGCGGCGCGCGCACGCGCCGCCACGCTGGCAAAGCGCTTCGATGCGGACTTCGGGGGCTGCGGGCCCGCCACCAACAAGGCGGCGCCGTCGCGGCAGTCGAACCAGCAGCCGTCCGCCTCGATGGCATCGGGGCCGCACACGCGCACGCCTCGGCGGCGCAGGCGGCGCGCGCCGTCGCATCCGGCCGGGCACATCCACAGCGCGGCATCCCACTGCTTCGCGCGCACGTGTTGCAAGCATGCCGGCGCCGACACCACATGCGGCGGCTCGCAGCCCTGCGCGAACGCCGTCTCGCCGACCGTCTCCACGCCGTCGGGGAGGACATAGCGCTCCTCGTAGGGCGGGGCGCAGAACAAAAGCATCTTCCCGTCCGCGGAAAGCAGGCTGCCGTCCCGCGCTTGATAATGCTCGTTTTCCCCGCTCACCGAATAGGTGCGCCGCTCAAGCGGCGGCGTGACGCCGGAAAGGTCGCACGCTTGGGCCCCACCGGCGCGCACGCCCGCCCCTAAATGGATATGCCGCCCAGGCAGGGCCGAGAAGGCCCCGGCGCCGATACGCTGCACCGTATCGGGCACCACCAGCACGTCGACGCCAACGCCGCGCACCAAGCGCCGCGCGAACGCTCCGGGCGCGATGCGCACCACGGGAACGCCGTCCACGAACGAAGGGAGCACCACGGCAAGCCCCGACTGCACGCCCGACGCCTGCGCAAGCGCTCGCAGATCGAAGCCGACCAGGGCATAGCCAGCCTCCTCGCGCTGGACCGACACGGCCGGGGCGTCCTGCTCGTCGGGGACGTCCACGGCGGCCGCGCCGCCCACGCCTTCTTGCCGGGCCGCCATGGCCAGCAGGCGCGCGCGGGCATCATCGTCCACGCCCATGCCCAGCGATCCCGCCGCCAGCAGATCGCCGTCGGCGTCGCCTTCCACCTGCCCGGCGCGCGCGGCGCCGCCTTCCCACGATTGATATGGCAGCAGCTGCGGCGACCACACCTCGCCCGCCTGCGAGCGCCCCGGGCTCACCTCGCGCACCTGATCGGCCGCAAGGCTCACCGGAGCCGCAAGGGCGCGCGCCACCACCTCCTGCGCTTTAGCGCCATGCGTTGCGAACACCATCTCCTCAGCCGCTGCCATCGAAGCACCTCCCATATCCAGACCCTGTGTTTACCCGCTTTGCCGCCCATGCTACACTGCGCGAAGCGACGAAATCAAGCAACGGGAGGCCCTCAATGGCACATAACGCCTCAGGTCGGCTTGCCCAGCAAGCCCTTGAGCTGACCCGCAACAAGCTGCTGGTCAGCTTGCGCTTCATGAACGCCGCGTTCGCCCATCTCAAGCTGCTGGCGCAACCCGGGCAGACCATCGCCACCGATGGCACGTACCTGCGCTACAGCCCGGCCGACGTGGCGCGCACCTTCGCGTCAAGCCCGGAAGAGCTTGCGCGCACATACCTGCACGTCATGCTGCACGACGTGTTTCTGCACCCCTTCCCCAACCCGAGCATGGACGCTGCGCGTTGGGATGCTGCATGCGATATAGCCGTCGAGGCGGTCATCACCCAGCTGGCGCTCCCGGCAACGGCAAGCCCGCGCGCCACGCGCCAAACCGCCGCCCTCGCCCAGCTTCAGGCGGAATGCCCGCAGCTCACCGCCGAGGCCCTGTACCGCCACTTCACCGACCAGGGGATGGACGACCAGCAGCTCGCGCAGCTGGCCGCGCCTTTCTTTGCCGACGACCACGAGCCCTGGCACCGCATGGCGGCCGAGGAAGCCGCACGCCGTCAGGCCCAAACGGGTGAGAAGCAGGAAAACGCCGCCGATTCCCCCGCCCCCGCCGCCGGCGAGGCGGGCAAGAACGGCACAGACATGCCCATGCCCGACGAGGCGCGCAAGGCAAAGCCCAATCACAAGGCCCACCGCGGCCTGTCGCTCGACGACATCACCGAGAAGGAGGCGCCCGAGCAGGCCCGCGGCGTGCAGGCGAACCGCTTCGCCGACACCGTCAACCTCGATCGCTCGCGCGACCAGTGGAAGAACGCGGCGCTTGAGATGGGCGTGCAGCTTGACTCCTATATCAAGCTTTGGGGCGTGGAAGGGTCGAATCTCTCCATGAACCTGCGCTCGGTCACGCGCCGCCGGCAGGACTTCACCGCCTTTTTGCGCAAGTTCGCGCGCATGGGCGAACATGTGCGCGTCAACGACGACGAGTTCGACTACGTCTACTATTGCTACGGCCTTTCGCGCTACGGCAACCTCCCGCTGATAGAGCCTTTCGAATACGTCGACGAACGGCCCATCCTCGACTTCGTCAAAGCCATC